>JBBSYD010000048.1:0-4304 GCA_038045425.1 Nanobdellota archaeon
GGAAAGATGTATTTATGCGGAGAGTATATCCTTCTTACTAAGGGTCACTCTCTGAGAAGAGATAGCGATAATCAGTTCTTTCTTACTCGGAGTTATAAGTTGCAAATCATACATTCTTCCTCGCGATATCTTTTCTATGTTAAATCCGCAATCAATCGCTTTTTTC
Organism: Nanobdellota archaeon; assembly: GCA_038045425.1. GTDB lineage: Archaea > Nanobdellota > Nanobdellia > Pacearchaeales > GW2011-AR1 > SICV01. Next base: position 167 of record JBBSYD010000048.1, read on the forward strand.
ATCAAAGATTTTGGGTGTTTTTCAACCTCAATAATAAAATCCTCTGGTGAAATATTCAAGTCCTTCCATTCGTCAAGACTAAATGTAATTTCTATTGGTAAAGTTATAGTTTTATCTTGATATTCTGCTTTGTGTTCAAGCGTTAATGCCTTATTTCCACATACCTGAATAACGGGATGTTTTCCAGTATGTCCTTGAAGACATACGCTACCCTCTCTATTCCTAGTAACTATCAAGCTATTCTTATCAATAAACTTTAAAGAAACCGTCCTCTTTTGTTTGTCTACCTTACTTAAATTCTCTGCAAAATTTTTACAAGTAAATCTTATTATTGCTCTTTTTGAAGGAACTTTATAATTACTTATTTTATTCATTTCAGATTTCCAAGAATATTTCTTATTAAGAATACAACTTTCAAGTGTCATAGACGCAGGTATAACTATCTTGTCCATACCAAATTATTCTCTAGATATTTATAAATATTTATTTTCATTTTTGAAGAACAACAAAATTTCTTTTCTAAATTTATAAACTTACCTCTCATATTGCTTATTCCTCCGTTCATATCTTGTAACTCTCACTTTTATACCCCAATCTCCAAATTCTTCATATATCCTTTCCTTTCTTTCAGGAGACATCTCGCTTTGACTAATTGCCTCAACCATTAAATTTAGCAATCTACTTTCTCTCACATCCGATTTTAAATTCAATTTCTCACTTCTAGGCATTTTTCCCAATACTATTTCAGCATATCTTCTAAGGGCATACATTGAAACATTCTCATCCGCCACTTTTGCTCTAAACCCTTCAGGAGTATAATCTCCATGCATTATTTCAGAAACGATATTCCAATCTAAGCAAAACCCCATACCCTCCGTGAATTTTTTATGTAATTTAGTCATTGTAGAATTCGCAATCAAACTAAGATTGCTGTTTTAAATAATAATAGATATAATACTAGCTATAATCGAAGTACTCATTCCAGATATCCTATTCATAGCCATATAAAACACATAAAATTAAACTATTTAATTCTTTCCCACAAAACTTATTTTCTATTTTCAACCATTACCCTCCTTTGTCCTTTATCTTAATTTAACAGTTCTAATCTTTACAGAACTTCTCACTTTCAACTTTTTCTTCAAATAAAATATTCTAACCGCCATTACTAAAATAAATGCCCCTAATCCTATTATCAATCCCCAAGTTAATTTTCCACTTTTATTTCCAATACCTAAGACGCTAAATCCACTTAATTTTCCTCCAATTATAATATCTTCCTGTACAAATGTAGACTCTCTATCGGAACTTATTCCAATTAGAAGTTTATAGTTTTCTCCCAAGATTAAATTACTAGGAATAATACTTTCAAAATCAAAACTTTCCTTAGACCCAATAGTTTTACTATCGACATACTCTAAAACTTTATTATTATTCTTAGAATCAAAAAAGCTAAATTTCAAATTAACTTTTTGTTCCTTTCCAGAAAGTTCTGAAATAGAATAAGATATTCTAATTAATTTCTCATCAGCATTAACACTATTTATTCTAAAATCAATTTTCTTTTCCAATATCTCTAATTTCAGAAATTGACTATTTTTGCTCTCATCACAGCTTAAGTTTAATTCTATAGAATACTCTCCAGGTTTAACATCAACTGGAACTTTTATTTCAAAAGGAATCTCCAATTTTTCTCCACCGCCTAATTTGAAACTTCCCACTCTTTCAATCCACGAAGAGAATTCATCAGGTACATTAAGAGTACACCCATTTAAATAAGTTGAACCTTTATTCTTCAAAGAGAGAGTTTCTTTTTTAACTTCTCCTGCACGAAGCAATATAACTCCCATTTCCTGTAATTCCAATTTTCCTCCGCTACTCGCACTAACAAAACTTCCTCCACCGCTACTACCTCCTCCAGATGAACCTCCTCCCGAATCTCCTCCAGATGTCCCTCCAGTAGTTGCGGTATCTACCGAAAAGCTTAAACTCGTTACATTTACATTTCCAGCAGAATCATTCGCATAAACATTTACAATAAAATCCGCGTCAACACTGACACTAAAGCTTGCACTTTCAGCAGAGCAATTTAAAGAAGTATTTACAATCTCTAAATTATTTCCTCTTAATACATTAAACCAGCAAGTATTAAAATTTGTATCATTAATTTCATATGCCAATTGAATATTAGCTCTTGAGCTCTTAATACTTGCTGGCTCGCTTAAGCTTATTTGAGGAAATGTCGTATCCACTGTAAAAGTTTTATTTCCATTAAATGCATAATGCCCCTGCGAATCATTGCATCTAACATTCCAAATATAATTTCCGTCATTCAAATTCAATAAAAATTCGCTGTTCGCACCCGAAACAACATTATTATCTGTTTGATTTAATTCAAAAACTCCTGTAAAATCTCCCCATAATTCGCATGTTTGTAAATCAAAATCAGTAGTAATATAAGAAAATATAATATTGCTTAGGTTAACATAGTTTCCATTAGGAGCTAATAGAGATATCGAAGGAGCCAATAAATTAACTGAGAAATTTTTACTCTCAGCCCCAATGTTGTTTATACTATCATTTGCAAAAACTATTAGTTTGTGGCTTCCTTCAGATACATTAAAAACAGCATTTGCACACAAAGGTAAACTAACATTAGTTCCATCATCTAGATTATACCAGCAATTTTGCAGATTTGTATCGCTAACAGAAAAATTAAGAACAAGATTTTCATTAGTTCCATATGTATCTCCTTCATTTGGAATATCAATGCTAACAATAGGAGAAATACTATCCACAAAAAACATAATCCTTGATGAATTCGTATTTCCCAACGTATCGTTTGCCCAAACAATAACATTAATTTGCCCCTCATCCCATGTTTGTCCAGTGATATTTTGCCCGCAAGTTATTGTTGTATTTGTTTGCCCGTTATCAGCAGAATACCAACAACTCCGTAAATTTGTATCTAAAACAGAATAGTTTATATCAACATTATTAATATTTGCTCCAGTTCCATTTGTAGGGAAACTAATATTTATCACAGGATAAATTGAATCTACAAAAAAGATTACCTGCGAAAAGTTTACTAATCCATAACTATCATTTACCCAAACATTCCAAGTATTACTTCCTTCAGCAGAAGATAAGCCAGTGATATTTTGCCCGCAAGTTATCGTTGTATTTGTCTGCCCGTTATCAGCAGAATACCAGCAACTTTGAATATTTCCATCTACATCTGAAACACTATAGTTTAGTCTTGTTTGTATGGTATTGTAACTAATATTTACAGGATAAACAATTGATGTCAAAGGCACACGATTAATAATCTCGTAATTCAAAGAAACACTATACAAAATAGGACTAATATCTGCGTCCTCCCTTGCCAAAGAGGATTTATACTGAAAATATCTTCCACTAGCATTAATATTATTCAAGTCAGAGGTTTGCCAACTTCCATCACTGCAGTCAGATGACGAACAATTTCTGATTTCTAAAGTCAAGTTTGTATTTATTATTATTGCCAAAATTCCTGCAACATTGGAATTTCCACCATTAAAATTAATTACTTGAGAACTAAAATTAATTCCTCCATTAAATGATACAAAAACATCTTCATTTGAATCAACAATATATATTGAATTGTTCATTCCCCCACCAATTCTCAAACCATTATGAGTATCTCCATCATTAAAATCTACAGATACTTTACTCCAATTAACTCCAGAATTATTAGACTTCCACACTGCAGGAGTATCTAACACATATATAATTCCATTCTCATCAATAATCATCCCATCGGCATTATTTCCTTCAGCACCATTATAATCATCCTTAACCAATGTCCAATTAACTCCAGAATTATTAGACTTCCACACATCCGCATTAACATCCACAGCATACAATATATTTTGTAAATCTACAATCATTCCTTCAACAACACTGTTTCCTTCATTAAAATTTACAGCTACTTTACTCCAATTAACTCCAGAATTATTAGACTTCCACACATCTTGATCGCCTTCAATTATAAATATTGAGCCATTATTATTAATCGCAGATACATCAGCATTTTGTCCTTCAGCACCATTATAATCATCCTTAACCAATGTCCAATTAACTCCAGAATTATTAGACT
>JBBSYD010000048.1:4404-6612 GCA_038045425.1 Nanobdellota archaeon
AATCATCCTTAACCAATGTCCAATTAACTCCAGAATTATTAGACTTCCAAACATCAGCATTAACATCAACAGCATACAAATATTCCTCACTTGGCATACTTCCAGAATAACTCAAATTATTCCATCTCGCCACAGTTCCAGCATCAAAAACTCTACTTGTAAATGCCCCAGATAAATTACTTCCAGACAAAATAACTCCCGTTCCATTATGAATCGTATTTAGATATACTCCAAGATTAAAGTTACTCTGATTTATATCGCTAAATATCTCTGCCCCAACTAAACCCGCAAACAAAACTAAAACCGCCAATAATCCTATCATTCCTCTTTTCATTTTCTCACCTGCCAAGCACTTATTCTTCCAATGCTAAACTTATATATCTTACCCCTTATTTCTAAGTCAAGACAATATCTAATAATTGTATGCCAAGATTTATCAATTTCCTTAGCAATTTCATCCGTTGAGAGGGGCTTTCCAGATTTATCAATTACTTTAATTATTCTCTCTTCCATGTCTCTGCGATTAATCGCACTTTTTGTAGTACTATTGTTCATACTTTATAACTTACTATTTATGGTATTTAAGTATTTCTATCGTGTCGTAAAATATCAAAGATATTTTTATATACTAATTCAATCTAATAAACCTATGAAAAAGGGCATATTCTTAGTACTCTTCATATTACTAAGCACATCAGGAGTTTTTGCACTTGGAGAAAAAATGACCGTTTCTCCAACTCAAGAATCATTTTCTTCAGGAAAAGAAATTTCAGTAATTATTCTTCTTCTAGATTCAGAAAATAATCCTATCCAAACTACTGTAAATTTAACAGTCGAAAGCATTGATAAAACAAAAAAGCTTAGCTTTGAAGTTCCAACAAATACTCCCTATAACTTTGATTTAACAGGAAAAGAGGTAGCAGGATATTGGATATTAACAAGTTATTATTTGGATCTAATTCCAAGTACTGCAAGATTTCTTTTAGAACCTAATTCCCTTATTTCTTTATCCATTGAAAAAGATGTATTGGTAGTAAAGAACACAGGAAATATGCCTTATACCAATGATTTAAAATTATTAATAGGAAATACTGAAGGGATTCAAAAAACAAATATTCCTATTGGGGGAGAACTAAGACTAAGATTAATTGCTCCGGATGGAACGTATAACATTAGAGTTACGGACTATCCTCAAGGAAATAATTCTCTAATCAGATCAAGTGTTCAACTCACAGGTAATGCCATAGGCGTTCTAGATGAAAGGATAAATCTCGGGCCTCTTACCGGAATAAATCCTGGGGACGAAGCAGATAATCAGGTATACAACTTCGCAAATACAATAGGCTCTTTCGGTTATCTTTTTATTGCAGTAGCTTTGCTCATTGGAGCACTGATTGCATTAACCTTAGAAAGAAGATATAGTAATCAACTTAGACCTATTTAGTTTTATCACTTAAAATACTTATCAGTGCAATCAATGCAATTCCAAAGCAACTCGCTCCAACAATAATCTCTCTATTAATAAAAAATCCAATTCCTCCAATAATTCCCAGTCCTACCAGTATCTTAAACCATTTTCTCCCATCCTTCAATTCATCTTTAGTAAATCTAGCAATAACTAATCCTCCTAACACACTCAAAATCAATACGCTTAAAACAGAAATTAATTCATTCATGCTAAAAGAAGAATGGTTCATCCAATTCATCCGCATTAGCCAACATATCCGTAACTGTTACAATTCCTACTACCTCTCCTTTTTTAACAACAGGAATTCTTTTAATCTTATTTTCTTTCATCAGTTCAAAGGCAGTATTCAAATCCTTATTCGAATCTATCATAACAACATTTTTGCTCATAATCTGACTTATTTTTTTCTTATCTCCAAAATTCTTTATTATATCTTCTTCAGTAATTATTCCTTTTACTTGTCCTGCTAAAATATAAATTAAACTATCAGTATTATTATCGCTCATCAACTTTGCAGCATCAGCCAAGCTCATATCTTTTTCAACAATAAACGCATCACTCATCACTTCTTCAACATTCATAATTTTCAAAGAAATCGCTTCTTTATAAATTATTTGTCAAGACCTTAATTAATAGTTATACCTTATACTCTTGGCATAGGGTGAAATCTTCAGCAGGATTAAAATTCCTAAATTCCCTAAAACTTAGGCAGTATGTCTTCTAAAAACACAGATTAAGAC
>JBBSYD010000049.1:0-4469 GCA_038045425.1 Nanobdellota archaeon
TCTTGGAATTATTGATTATAGATGAGCCTGTACTAGGAAAAGCTCATCTACTGACGAAGATAGATTATTTTATAAAGGCCTATTTATGTTGAAATTTAAAATGAATTATAATTTAATTGATGAAGTTGTAATGGCGGGCGTTAACTCAGGAGTTAAAGCTTGGAATTGGGCAACAGGTGGAAATAAAGAATCTCTTATAAACACACTTTGTCTTATTAACATAATGAATTGTATTTCATTAGACCTGAGACAAAAAGACCCTTCAAGGATTACTGATGATTTATTAAATAATTCTATTTTGTACTGTGCAAATACCTTTGTGTCTAATCAAGAAAAAGATGAAAACAAAACAAAAGATTTTTTTGCACATTTAATTAAAAATGGTGCAAAAGGGATAGGTTATGCGATTACTCCTATAGCCTTAGCTACTTCTACTCTTGTTCTAGGATATTATGTTTCTGGGGAATCTGAACGAGTAGGTAATCTAAGAGAATATCTCATCCCTGCATTTGAAACCGCCACCCTATTCATTCTGAATGCCGATTATCTCCCCCCAAGGAAAAATGTTTTAATTAGGTTTTCTGATAAAGTTAAATCATGGTACTCAAAATTAGAAGAAAGGTCTAATGGTGTTCCGGAACCTGCTTATAGAAAATATCATTTAAATAAATTAGAGAATAAATTATCCAGTATATAATTTTATTATTCCAATAAACCCTGCCATTTATTAAACGCCCACACAATTAAGATTTTCTTTTACTCCCACCACACGGAGCCCCGCGATTTGCAGATTTTCTTATATCTCTGGTCCGGGCGTTCTATCATTTTATCGAAAAAACTGCATCGAAGCAGTTTGTGAATAATTTTACTTCATTAACTCAAAAATCTCATTTGTATCAAAAACCTTAATCTTATTCTGTCTCTTAAAATGATTATCAAATGTCCAAATTCCATCTGCATTTATTGTCAAAGCAACGGCGATTAGAGGATAATCCTCAATATCAATTTCTTTCATTACTTCTTCAGCCTGACTAATAAAAGGAACTATTTCCTCATCTGAAATAAAATTCAGTTTAGATAAAATTAAGTTTAAAACTTCATCAAATTCTTCTTCACTATAATCTGTCTTTTCGATCAACTCCGACTTATGTTCAATTATCTCGTTAACGGAATATTCAGAGAAATAAAATAAATTATTTGAAAAATTTAATATTGCTCTAACTAATGAATCTCTTAATAATCCTGCAATCAGCACATTTGTATCAATCACAATTTTCATTTACTTTAAAGAGTCGAAATGTTTACGAATTCCCTTCTTAATCTTCTTATCCAATTCCATAACATCTTCCATTGTCAACTTGCTCTTAGAAGCAATTTTCTCAATAGCTGAAAGCTCTTCAATCTTATCAATAACTGCTCTTCTAACTATCTCACTCCATCTAATCTCATTAAATTTCTTCATTTTTGCAAATGCTTTATCAGGTAAAGACAATGTAATATTGGGCATGCATATTTATGTGATTTCACATATTTAAACTTTTGGATTCAACAAATTAATGTCCTTTTATCAATATCAAATCCTTATTCAACTCAAACATTAAATACTAATAATCATCCAAAAAGAGAATAAAACAACAATATAATTCCCAACAAAAATGCATATCCTGCAAACCATCTTAAACTTTTATAAGTAGTAAGTAATTTTCTAAATATCAAATGAATAGTCGCCAAACCAACAAAAAAAGCAATAAATGTAGGCAATAACAAATCACTACTCATAGTCTGATTTCCCAACGCAACTATATTTGCTCCAAAAACAGCAGGAATAGCCAAAAGAAAAGAAAACCTAAGAGCAGACTTCATATTCAACTTACTTATCAACCCGGCAGCAATAGTACTTCCACTTCTTGAAATTCCAGGCATTATTGCTAATGCTTGAGCCAATCCCACAAACAATGCTCCTTTCCATCCAGGAATTTCTTTCCTACCAAAAAAATCAAATGAAGCAATACTCAATATCATTCCAGTTATAATAAAAGATAAAGCAACAACGAACAAACTCGTAAATGCTGCCTCAAAATACTCCTTAAATAATATTCCAATAATTCCAGCAGGAATACTTCCCAAAAGGATCATCAATCCTAATTGTGCCTTATCGCTCTTCCATTTTCCTTTCAACATCGCCTCAACTATATCTGTAATATCTTTTCCAAAATAAACAAATACTGCCATCAATGTCCCAAAATGAACCGCGACATCAAACTCCATATTATTTGCAAATCCTAATAATTGAGATACAAATACTAAATGCCCAGAAGAAGAAATAGGCAACCACTCAGTTAATCCCTGCACAATTGCAAGAATAATCATATTAAAAAGTTCATTCATTCAATTCAAGAAAATTATAATATTATAAAGATTATCATACCCTGCAATCATCTTCCCAATAAAGTTTATATATCATAAAAAGGGCAACTTCTGATGAAGTCTAAATATAAATCGAACCATAAACCTAAAGACATAAAACTACCAAAACGTTCAAGAGTTCATCCAAAAAGTAAAAGAGATTTAGACTATTTTTACGCAAGTCAAGTAGCCCCGATTAATTCCCTAAGTATCTACCGAAATGGAGATGAATTTGATTTATCCTCAACAATATCCGAAAGACAAAGAGCAATATCTAGACTTGAGCTAATTCCCAAAGGAATAAAATTACAAATACACCCTCAAACCGGACAAGTAACAGTGTCCTATGAAAATCGCCCCTATAATCCTTAATGTATAAGCTAATGCCCTTCAAGACAACTCAATACAAATATAAAATTATACAATACTTATGCTCATCCCATAAAATATTATCATCACACTAAACCCTTTCAAAGTCAAACATCAGATAATAAATTTCAGTTTAAATTTAATCACTCAGCTAAAATATGTTAATAATCATCAAATTAAGCACTGTGCTCTAAATCCCAAATCTTAGTCCTAAAAGGTAAAACATTAGTAGCCTCTGACGTTCTCAAACCATAATTAATACCATGCACTGCAAGATTATGCATTACCATAGTACGAGCTTGTAAATATTCTGCATGACTATCACAATGAGGCTTACCTAAGGTATGAGTAATGTAATATTGAGTTTCATCATCAACAAATCTAGTCATAGCTCTTCCAGAATAATTCTCAGGAATATCTCCTCCGACCCGTTCGGAAGGATCCATTTTCCAGTCGTTATAAACAAAACCCCCAATCATTTCAGCTAAAAAATCACGAAATGGGCTCATTAAAGGAACAACTGACCCTAAAGCAAGCTCCAAGTCTTTTCTATCGCTTTCTCTTTCAAAATACTTTATCATGAACTAAAAACTCCTAATGACGATTTATAAACCTTGCTAAACTTAAAAAAATTTCACGACGAGAAAAAGAAAAAAATAAACCTAAATGATTGCAAACTCATCTACAATCCCAACAAAACATTCCCCCTTGTATTTTTCTGTGTTTCATAGCAAAAAGAAATTCTTCATACATTCCTTCATCAATAGAAACTTCATAACTTAAATCAAAAATCGTTCCACATCTGCTACACTTCACAGGTAAAACACATTTCTGCATAATCTGTTGCATTTTATCACCTCCATATCGTATATAAAATTCATTTCTTTAAATATAAATAGAAAAAACAAAATTCATTTTGCCATACACAAATCAATAAATACAAAGTCATGCCAGAGTGACTAATGACACTCATCAATTCCAAGTTACAAACAAAACAAGTTTTCCAACGAAATATTTCTCTGTCACTTTAAATAAAATAGGTTACTTAAAATTAAAACAACAATTTCTACCCTCGAAAACACTTTTTATTGAACTTCTCTAATCTCGCTAACCCTTAATTTCCCATTTGAATCATGTTTAAGCATATAATGTCTTCCATCAATATGTACATCGCTTCCATTTGAATTTATTGCAGAAGAAGTATTTGCACCTAATTCTAAATTAGTAGGTTTCTGTTCAGTTCGGTCATTACTTGCAATATAATCTACATTCTGAATTAAAACGTCACTCTCGCTTCTCCAAGGAAATGTCCTCACCATTTCAACATAATGAATCTTTACTTTCTTTCCAGAATTCATACTTTCCTGCAATTTACTAACAAGTTTCTGCTTCTCATCAGAAGGAAGATAATTATCTATTGCAAAATTCCAAACATTTGCACCAAGCGATTGCCCTTGTCCAGAAATTCCCTCAAGAGCCATTTGTCCTTCGTGAGTTCTCCAAATTGCCCCCTTTTGAGAAATTTTATTTACCATTCCAACTCTATCTCCCTCAGAATATTTCCAATTATTAGTAACTACTCCGCAACCCCCAATTAAAGCAGTTCCTACTAATCCTCCAACAAGTAGACACCCTGTCCAATTTCCTAAATTCCCTAAAACTTAGGCAGTATGTCTTCTAAAAACACAGATTAA
>JBBSYD010000050.1:0-3271 GCA_038045425.1 Nanobdellota archaeon
TTAATAAACGGAGAAGTCTAGGAATAACCTCATTAATTCCATTGAGACTTTCTATTAGTTGTAAATCATGATTATCTAATTTTTTAACTGCTGTGCTTCCAGGTGGGCCGAATCCAGTTTCAGCATTTTGAACTAAAAGCATATCTGCTGATAAAGAAGAAAATTGTCCAGTTATTGCTTCTCTTAAACCATTTCCCATTGTCATAAGGGCGATTACTGCAGCAATACCAATAAAAATGCCTAACATAGTAAGCCAAGTTCTTATTCCTCTATGTTTCATATTGCCGAAGGCAAGAGAAAGATAATCTTTAATCATAGGATTATCCTACCAGAGGAATGGTTTCCAATGGAGATTTGTTTACCCATCTTAAAGATAATTCGTGCCATCTTTGTAGTAAATCCGAATAGCCCTTTTCTTCTACAAAATGTGAATTAATTAACGAGGTTAAACCTGTCTCTGGTGAACCTGCAGAGGTAATTAAATTTTGTTTTCTGTGATTTATAGATAGAGAATCTACTGGGACAAGTAGGTTACCAAGACAAATATTTGGATAAAATTGAATAGGAAGAACTAAAAAATTTATTTTTTTCTCTTCTTCTCCTAACAATAAAGTATGGTAACTCCCGTTTGTTGAACGATGAACTAAATTATAGCCTGCACCTACAACCAACTGATTATTAGCTAATTCTCTCCAAAAACAATCTTTAGTATAAGTTCTAACATCAGCAGATAATTGAGTAGTTGGCATTTTAATTACTCCTATCACTCATTGCTTCTCTGCTTTTCTTAAGTCTATTTCTCTTTTTTATTGCTCTCCAGATAAACCAGATTACCAGTAAAATTAAAATTAAAAGAACATAAAATGAAGTGTTGCTCTTTGTGATAATTCCATTCTTTATTGCCTCGTCTTTTGAATAAACGGTTAGTGAAAGATTGATTGATTCTGTGTAGACTTTATTGTCTAGGTCTCTGTATTCTACAGTTCCAGATAAAGTTGCAGATTTGCTCTTGAGAATTATGTCGAATGATGCTGTATCGAAATCATTTGAATCGATGGAACTTATGAATTCTGAATTATCTGAAAGTAAAGTATATCCTTCAGGAGTTAATGAAATGGAAACGAATTTTGCTTCTCCTAATCCTTTGTTAAGAAGCTTAAGACTTAATTTTGTTTTTTCTCCTATAACTGGAGAATCAACAGAAGCTGAAAAGTCTAGATTTGGTGATGCTGAAACTCTAACTCCTATTGTTCCTGTTTGGACTTTGATTGAATTATTTGAAGTTAGATAGGTTATAGTGAATGGAACTTTATAGTCTCCAACTTTTGCACTTGAATCTGCTCTTATTGTAAATGTAACTGATTCTTTGTCGTCTTCGGAGATATCTGAAATTGTTTCTTCTGAGCTACCTTTTGAGGATAATGGAAGTAATGCGCTGGAAAAATCTAATGCAAATGAGACATCTTCGATATCATAGTCAAGATTGTTCTTTATGGTTATTTTTACGTTGCCTTCTTGTCCTGGGGCAATTGTGTCTGAATCTACACTTGAGATGATTAATGCTGATGCAGAGCTAACTAAGAAAACTGATAATAGAGTAATTGCTAGTATGGTAAATATTTTGTTGTTTATCATGAAAAGGTTGATAAAATATAGTTTTTAAACTTTATGTATAGTTCACTATAAAGTGACTACAAGAAATGTTTATAAATCGCTTAATTTTGTGAGAAAGATGAATGATGAAGTATCTTTAGACTACCGAGACCCAAATAAGAATTATTTGAAAAAAGAAGATATACTTGAGGCAAGAATTCCTAGATTTGCAATAATTGAAATTGGAATTAGACCTAATGCAATGGATGATAAAAGAAGAGGCAGAAAACTTGAGACACGAGTAGGATATTTTGCGGGAGTTGGTAAATGGATAAATTATGATACTTTAAATTATGTTACAAAGTTAACAGATGGAAAACCAGAGGAATCCACTTATGCGAGAGTTATGCTCCCTACAGTAGATTGGGTAAGAGTTGCGGGAAGAAAGAAAGTTTCAGTTAAAATAAAAGGTTGCAAAAAGAAGTAATATGAATATTCCTAGAATTGAAGTTACTGTGGAACTGAAAAGTGTTTCTGGAAAGCAGAATGGTGGGCAAGGCAAATATGCGGTGAGGGGCGAATATTATTCTAGTACTCAATCAGGGAGTGCTGGAAAAGTAGGTGAGACATATGGGAATGTTCAAACATTTTGGGAAATACGAGTTTATATTCTAAATTGGATTTCTGGACAAGAAATAAGAGAAAATGCTATTCCTCGACCGATAAATCTGAATGTTGATGAGCGTACGAGATTGAGTAAGAGACACCTTGATATATTGACCAAAATAGTTGGAAGACATAATTATAGGGCAGAAGAAAAAAGAAGATTAGCTAAAATATAGGGAGATAAAATAATTTATTTCCTAACTTCTTTCCAAGTTTTACCTTGACGTTTAGTAACTTTTTCCACTTTGCCGTCTTTTATCCAATAAATTGTCTTGGCATGCTTAAGTGCTTTTTCTGGGTCGTGAGTAATCATAATTATTGTTTTTCCTTCTTGATTGAATTTTTCTAGGAAACTCATAACTTTTTCTCCAGTTTTAGTATCTAGATTGCCTGTTGGCTCATCTGCTAGAATTACTTCAGGGTCATTTGCCAGACTTCTTGCTATGGCTACTCTCTGCTGTTGTCCTCCAGAGAGTTGATTGGGATAGTGGTCTCCTCTATCTTGTAATTCTACCAATGCTAGAAGTTCATTTGCTTTACTTTCTCTGTGTTCTTTATCCGTATCTTGGAATAACATAGGAAGCATAATATTTTCTTTTGCGGTGAGATTAGGAATTAAATTAAAACTTTGAAAAATGAAGCCAATTTTCTTTCCACGAATTTGAGCAAGTTCAGATTCTTCGAGATGTTCAATGTCTACTCCGTCAAGAAAAATGTCTCCTTTGGTTGTTAAGTCTAAACTTCCTACAAGATTCATTGCAGTAGATTTTCCGCTTCCTGATGGACCCATGATTGCTACGAAATCTCCTTCTTCTACAACTATATCAATTCCATCTAGAGCCTTGACTACATTTTCTTGTTCTTCGCCCATGTAGTAAAATTTACTTACGTTTTTTAGTTCGATTAACTTTCTTGCCATAAAAAATGGGATATTGGTAGGTTTAAGAAAGTTGTGGTAGATGAACTTTAAATATAATTTAGGCTGGAACGTCTAGGGTACAATTAAATATGG
>JBBSYD010000051.1:0-5246 GCA_038045425.1 Nanobdellota archaeon
AGATGAACTTTAAATATAATTTAGGCTGGAACGTCTAGGGTACAATTAAATATGGAAATCTTACTCTAGGTTTAATGTTTTTATTGTTTAATACTTTAGATACTACATCAAAATAATTTCTTGAATCTGGAGATTTAACAAAAATATCTCTTGGAAGCCCGAAAGGCAAGGATTCTCCGAGTTTTACTGCAAGTCCTTCTTCTCTGAATTTTGAAAGGGTATAACTAACAGAAGTAGGATTATCTAATTTTGCATTATAAAATGAGGGATAAAAATTAAACCTATGCCAAGCACCATTTTTGGGAATATTTCTGATAGTCATTTAAGGAATATTTTTTGAGGGTTTAAGAAAGTTGTGATAGATTAAAATGGTACAACCTCTTCTTGTTGGGCTTTCTTAATTTGGTCGGCAAGAGAATGATAAAACCTTGTTGGTTCTTCACCTTTAAATTCTTTTAAAAGAATATCCTCAAAATATAACCCTGTAACTTGGGGATTAACATTTACTTTAAGCCAGCCTTGATATAGCAAAAATTTTAAATTGCTCCCTGGTTTAAAATTATCTCGAAAGTCTAGAGGATTAAATTCTATTTGGCTAGTTAATTCAGTATAGGTAATGTTTTTTGAAGCATGAATAATTGAGTCTTGGTATCTTTCTCTTTTCTTAACCATGGATTTAACGAGTTTGTCTAGGCTCATAAAAATTGAATAAAATTATGGTTTATAATAATTTAGGAAAAGATTATTGTGTAAATTATTGGAATCGGAAAGACTTTTTGGAATAATTATGGAGCAATAAATAATTAATTGAATGAAATTAACTTGAAGTATATAAATTGTTAAATATTACTGGATGAGCTATTATCTTATGTTTGACTTTGAAGTAGATATTGTTTTGAAAAGGACTTATTGGATAAGTAATAAGTATTACTGAAATGACAACATACTAAATTAAATTAACTTATTAAGAATATTCTTAATCTTCTTCGAAGTGTCTAATTAATTCTGCGAAGGCAGGTCTAGCAATGAATACTCCTGCAGTTATTCCAATAATTGTAGTGATTGCGAAACCTTTGAATAACCCTGCTCCAGCCCAGTAAAGAGGGAGAAGAGAAGCTAATGCTGTGGCATAGGACGAGAAAATGATGAATAATGCTCTCTTGATTTTTTCTTTCATACTTATAGCTAGACTTCTTCTTGCTTCGTCTAGAATAACTATCTGACTATCTACTCCAGTACCGATTGTAGCGAGAATTCCTGCAATGCTAGGAAGATCTAAATTCCATTTGATTAAAGAAGCTACTCCGAGAATAATAATAATTTCAGAGAATGAAGTAAATAGTAATGCGAATGATGCTTTCCATCTTCTATATCTTATGAAAATAATTAGAGAAACTACTAGTAAGGCTGCAACTCCTGCAATTAAAATAGATCTAGTAAATGCTGAACCTAGAACTGGAGAAATTGTGTCTAACTTAACAATGTTTAATTTGTAAGGAAGGCTACCTGTGATAAGAATGGTTTGAAGATTCTTCATATTTGCTCTTGCAGTAGTAAGAGCTTGTTCTTGATTTGCACCTACTCCTGAACCTTGAATGGAAATTTGAGTTGTTACTTGTCCACGTAAGTCTACTCCTACGAGTAGAGATTCAACTTCTTGATTATCTACATAAAGATATAATTTTTCAGAGAGATATTTACCTGTGGAGTCTATAGAAATATTTTGAGTTATTGCTGCGTGTTTCTTTGCTGCTTCTTGAGTTAAATAAAGGGTGAATCTAAATTGACAGGCATATCCTTCAGAAGTTTGTTGACAATCATAAACTCCTGCACAGGTTGCATCATTTCTACATACGTCCGCAATATCATTTTGTCCGCCGACAAAAACAGTTTGATTTCCTATCTTTGCTTCGAATTTACCTTGCTGAGAAATTAATTGTTGCAAATCTGTAGGAGTTGCTCCTGCAACTTCGATAAGCATAAATTTATCTCCGGATAAGTCACTTACTCCTTTTATTTGAATATCTGAAATACCATAGACATTAAATCTATTTCTACTAATTTGAATTAAATCGTCTAATTGTTCTTGAGTTAAAGGTTGATCTGCTTGAACTAATGCTCTTGCTCCTCCCCTTAGGTCTAATCCGGTTTGAATTCTAGTTCTGGGAACATCATCAACTGAAAATGGGAGAGTATCATTTACTAATGCAGTATATTCTCCTTTCTTTGTAGTTATGTCCATTCTCTTTAAATCTGAAGTTGAAAGAATTGATTGAGTGATATTGTAAAAATCAGATTTATCTTTTACTTGAATTCCATTAATTTCTTTTATTATATCTCCAGACATTAAACCTACTTGAGCAAAACTTGAATTCTTTATTACTGAAGTTATCTTTACTCCAGATTGAAAACTAGGACTTATGGATAATAAACAAAGAACTAGAACTGCAATAAGAAGCCAAACTTTCCATCCAAGTTTCATTCTATTTTCTTAACCTCCATATACCATTTAAGAATTGATCCGTTTGTTATCCAGGTGTTCATTATATCAAATACTAATCCTATTAGGATTATTGTAAACATTTGCTTGAGAGTTTCAGACAAATTAAATATTACTATCAGGGCCACGGTTACTGAAGCAATTGCAGTTAAAGTCATGGTCATTCCGGTTTTGAATGCTCCAAATAGTCTAGAATTAAGAGAACCTTCTTTTGTTTTCAATAGTCTAGAAGTAAGAAGAATGTCTGTGTCCACTGAATAACCTATAAGCATAAGCAAAGCAACTATTCCTGCACTAGAAAGTCTCATTCCTAGAAGGTCTATTGCCATAATGGTCATTAGAATGTCTGCTAATGCACAGACAATAATCGCAAAACTTGGAACAAATGTTCTGAAAATAAAGAATACAACTAAAGACATTCCGAGAAATGCAACGAGCATTGCAATTCTTAATTGAGAATAAAATCCTGCGCTCAAAGATGCTCCTGAAAATTCAACTGATGAATTATCTTCTGTTAATTTATAACCTAGAATTTTTTCTAAAGCTGGAATAACTGCTGTTGAATTTGAGGCAGTTTCTATGGAAAATCCATGTTGCTTTCCTGAACCAAAATCAGAGATAATCCTATATTGCAAATCTGGGAATTCTGTTTTCAGTGAAGAGACTATTTGCTCTGCATCTATGTTTGCATCAAAAACGGAAACTGTTGTTCCTCCAGTTAAAGAGACATCTTTTAGGAAAAAGTCGTCATTTGATGTTTTAAAGATATAAAGATAGACTAAAGTGAATAGTAAAAGTGCTACTGGAATTATAAGTAGAAGTTTGAAATACTTATCGTGCCAGTTTGTTTCTTTTTTAACAATAGGTTCCATTATATGTAAATTTAATATTCGGGAGGTTTTTAAGTCTTCTTAAAGTCCCTGGACATGAGAAGAATGCGCGATACGAGAATCGAACTCGTGTCCGCGGATTGGAAATCCGCTATTCTACCATTTAACTAATCGCGCAGTTAATTTTCATACCTTCTGATTGGTTTTAAAGTTTTGCATTCTTGACCTGAATAGTATTAAGATAATTAAATGAATAGAGATTATAAGATTTAATAGAAAGTTGGTTTAGTTTTATTTGTGCCTTTTCGTTCTGCTCGATGAAAATAGAGTTCTTTTCTTGGAGAAACGGCAAATTCTTCTATAACTGGGACTGCTCTTCTCTCAAGAGGAATTGAACTTCGAGTATCTGCATTTAATCTAGGAGATTCTGAAGTTAAGGCCTAAGAATGAATACTTGCTGAAACAATTATGGAATAAACTAAATTTAACATTTCTTTTTTTAATAATTCGAGTTTATAAATATTTATTTTGATTTTAGAGATATATTCAAATTTAACGCCCGAGACAGGATTTGAACCTGCGACCTAAGCCTTAGGAGGGCTTCGCGCTATCCGGGCTGCGCTACTCGGGCTCAAAAATAAAGGATTAATGAATGTTTTAAAACTAACTAATCGTGCAAATATTTTTATAGGCAAAATAATAGAATAAATTATGCAAGTATTGGTGTGTCGCTGGCAATAGAATAAAACTTCTAGTCAGGACACTCTATCGGTGGCATTAAGTTCTTAATTCAATGTAAGGGGGTTTTCTAAATATGGGTTTTGGAAATTATGAAGATTATTCTATAAGAAGATACGAAATAATAATTCAAGGAAATAATAAATTCGTTGAAGTAATAAGAACCGATTGCGAAGATATGATTTCTATTCTTGAAAGTGAAGCAAAAGTGAGAATTGAAATGTTAAAACGTAAAAATCAGTCTATAAATTATGAGTATAATATTAAGTATAATGTTGGAAAATAAAAAAATGCGGAAGGATTGTTTTAAAACTAACTAAAACTACAACCAAGGTTCTAGGAGTCCTATATAATATATTCCCAGCCAGGTTGCCACTTTTTCTTTTTTCTCCAGTCTTCTTCGAATGCTTGTTCCCAAGTTTTTCCTTTTATTAAAACGTCTAGTGCTAATTGGGGAGCTTTATGAGCAACTATTGCAATGTGTTTTCCTTGATAATTTTTTCTCAAAAATTCTAAAAAGCTATGAATCCTTTCTTTCACATCTTCATAACTTTCTCCATTTGGAAATCTTTTGATTATAGATTTTTCTTGCAGGGGTTCAACGGTTTTTGATGACCTTCCGTTAAAATCTCCGTAATTACATTCTCTTAATCGTTTGTCTTGTTTAATTGGAAATTTACCCTTAAAACTTATTTCTGCGGAATGTACTGCTCTTTTCAAATCTGAACAAAATACAATATCAAATTTTTTATTTCCGATTTGATTTGGAAGTTCTTTTGATTGTTTAACGCCCAATTCTGAAAGTTCTACATCCTTCCAACCGCTAGATAAGTTCTTTTGATTATCTGTGGTAGTTCCGTGTACAAAGTAAGTTATTGTAATCATAGTATATTGTCTGTATTTATATAGAATTTAAACTTTTCTTTGTTCACTCTTGCTGTGGGCTTTCTCGCATTGTGCTGTGAATCTCCTACCTGCTGTAAACAAAGATGCGGGAGGGAGGATTCTACAAACTTTCTTAGAAAGAAAGTTTCTAGGAGTTTAAAGAACTATAATTGTTCTTCAGGCATAAAGAAAATTCACAAATCCTATTCGGATTTGGCATAGTCTTTCAGACTATGAAATGCGGGAGGGAGGATTCTACAAACTTTCTTAGAAAGAAAGTTTCTAGGAGTTTA
>JBBSYD010000051.1:5346-7735 GCA_038045425.1 Nanobdellota archaeon
TCCTATTCGGATTTGGCATAGTCTTTCAGACTATGAAATGCGGGAGGGAGGATTCGAACCTCCGAAGGCACTAAGCACAACAGCTTTCGCAAAATTTCTTTCTTGAGGCTGTCCCGTTTGACCACTCCGGAACCCCCGCATAAAAAAATGTGTAGGGAAACCTTTTTATACCCTTCTCTCCAGCATTTTTTGAAGACGGCCATAGTAAGCTGGTAATACCTGTTCCCATTCCGAACACAGAAGTCAAGCAGTTTACGTCGGTTGTGTTAGTCTCCTTCAAGAGGCGAAACTCTGATGTCGTCTTCGTTTTTTTATTTACAGGAGAAAAAATGGACGAAAAATCTAAAGCTCGTAAACCTCTTTTTTATTTAGGAAGTAATGATGATGTGCGAGTAGCAATTGATTCAGGAAAAAAAGTTTTTGTTTATTCATTCGCAAAATGGTGTTCTCCTTGCCAGTGGTCTACACAAATGTTCGAGGAACATGCCCCGGAAATAAAAGATTTGTTAACCCGAGCAGGAATTGAACATATATTGAGAGTTAATTATTCTGATAACATGGATAATTCGGACGCATTTCCTGATGACCAACCTAAAGCAATTCCAAACTGGAGAGTTTATTCTCAAGGAAGTATACTTGCGGAAGGTACTATAAATGTGCAGTATATGCATTTTAAAAAGAGATTAGAACAATTGATAAGTCCACAATTGGCGTTGGCTTAGATTATATTCACTACTTGATTTTGTGAAAATTAGGAAGCAGATTTTTAAACCTAAATAATTGTGCCTTTTCATGAAAAATATTAGACTTATACGTACTTTGAGTGGATCGAATGGAAATTATTTAGTTCAGGAAAAAGTATTTTCTCTAGATGGTAAAGATGGAACGTGGTTAGAATATGCAAGAGTTAGTGTTACTGAAGGTATGGGTGGGTTTTTAGTGGTTGAAGAATATCCTTGGAAAGAATATGTTAGAATGGGTTGTCTATCTGATGATTTAAAAAGTAGAAAATTTAATGTCAAAGAAGATATGCATGAAGCACATGAACTTGCTTATACAAAAGTAAAAGAAATCGGGGAAAAATTGGCAAGGGGAAGAAATGAAGAAGTAGAAGATATTATTCTTCTCCCAAGAAGATAATTATATTCAGACGACATGTTAATATAATCAACATTATTTGAATATTTATGAAAAAAGATATATCTAAGAGTGAAGCTAGTGAGCAGATAAATAAATTCTTTGAAAGGAAAAGATTTAGTTCTGAAGAAGCAAGAAAAATAAAAAAACTTGCTATGAAATTTAGGATAAAGTTGAAAGAACATAAGAAGGGATTTTGTAGGAAATGTTTTTCTCAACTCGCTGGAAAAATTAGAATTAGGAATGGAATAAAGTCAGTGGAATGCGCGAGTTGTAGTTGTGTGAACAGGTGGAAGATTTAATCAAATGCCTCGATTCTTGCTAAATGATCATTTAAAATAACTCTATGCTTTAAAGTAACACTAGATTCTAAAATGTCAATTAATTGATAGTCTCCTATCTCCATTTTTAATTGCTTTAATTGTGAATTTAGAACCCAAAAGGGGGTGCCTGCATCTTTCTTTTTTAGTTCTCCTGAATATAAAGTTGAAGTAAATATATGAACTAGATAATTTGATTTTGCAGGTTTACCTCTAAACTGCCTTTCCTTATTATCGAATAAAACAAATCCTCTGTAACATATATTTCCTAATGTTAAATCGGTTTCTTCAAAGTATTCTCTTCTTGCCGCGTGTTCAGGAGTTTCTCCTGACTCTATTTTTCCTCCTGGAGCAACATGCATTCCATACATAAAATCTTCTGGATCGTGATCTCTCCTTAGAATTAGTGTTTTTCCATTTACTGACAGAAAGGTAAGTACTGCTAATTGTGTGGTTAAGCCGTTATTAAAATCTTCAAGTCGCATAAAAAATAAAGGAAAGCATTATTTAAAAGAATGATTGTAGTCTAGGTTTATGCCTTTTTGAACAGAAAAAACTTTAGTTTTCTTCTGGATAAGAAAGCTTAAGCTTTCTTGAACATCGAGAATTTTTGGAGAATTCTCGTGGCTCAAAAAGGTTTACGCCTTTTTGAATTTAGTTACTTCGTGAATCATATCCACATGCCCTAAGAAAACTGCTCTGCAACAGAATCTCTCAATTTTTAGGTCGTCGAGAATTTCTTTTGCTTGCTCGCCTTCGTCAATTCTTTTCTTGTATTCTTCCCACAAGTGAGCAATTGGGCGACCACAACTAAAACATCGAATTGGACAAATCATAAGATTATTGCTCAAGAGTGGTTTTTAAATCTTTAGTTTGCCTAGGCTACATCCCAAATAAGAAATTCTAGTCAATAAACAAGTTTAAATATACAA
>JBBSYD010000052.1:0-10890 GCA_038045425.1 Nanobdellota archaeon
CATAGCGAATATTATACCAATAGGGATGAACTCCACAACTGGATATCTTCATCGTGATTCTGGATATATGTCCAGTACTGCCGGAAATGGTTCAAATCCCGACAATATTCCTTTTTATTTCAGGGGTGGCCCACCCAATTATTTTAGGCTAAAATGTTCAGCTGGAACAACCGATATATTCGCCAGGGGAAGATATTCAGAAGAATTCGATACCCTTTATACTGTTTCATATCAAACAGCCAATCAAAAGGCCAATAAAAAAATTTCGTACGAGATTCAGTTAACTAATTCGCGTGGAGAAAGAAAAGTCACAATAAGAAGTATAGCGCCGAACGGTTGCGATGTGATCAGGCTTTCTGATTTGATAAAAGAGACTGGACTCGTTGACCCAAATGGTTTTTATACGGTATGGCTTTTCTCAAGCGAAGCACATCTCTACGCGCAACACATTCTCTGGAGAAAATCCAATGACACTTTAGCAGTCGAACATTTTTACGCGGGAAAATTCGGATTATGATAAACATGAAAACAAACAACTTGGGAATTATCAGTTCGAGCTTTGGTATTGGTGATTCTAACGACGAATATTTCATCTCGATAACTCCATCTTCAAATATACATTTTGAAGAAACATTAGAAACTATATGTACAAAGTATGAAGAAACGATGAAAAAAGATGGTCTGAGTGGTAAAACTCAAATATTCTGCCGCCTTTATCTGAGCGATATTGCAAATCAAAAAAATATCTTACTTTCTTCACGGCTTTTCTCTATTGTGCGATTGTCCGCCTACTCTATCGTGGAACAATGTCCTCTCTATGGAGGAAAGGCGGCACTCCTTTGTTATCATATAAAAAATACAATGATAAAGAAGACTGTCTCATCACTGGATGATCAAATCTGGAAAAACTCTGCGGAAATTACCGGTAAAAACTATAATATGCTTTATGTTTCTAATTATTCAGAAGCATATCCCTTTGATTCCGAAGAACAAACAAAAGAAATATTTTTGTCTTATAATTCCTTCCTGAAAAAACACGATTGTTCGCTTCTTAAGAATAGTTTGCGAACATGGATTTATGTTCGAGATATAGATAACCATTATCAAGGAATGGTTAAAGCTCGGAAGGATTTTTTCAAGAAAGAAGGCTTGATACCAGAGACTAGATATATCGCCAGTACCGGCATAGAAGGCAAATCAAAAGAAACAAGCACATTGGTGTCAATGGATGCCCTAGCGATATCGAATATTGACCCAAAACAGATTGTCCGTATGGAAGCACGGGACCATCTAAACCCAACTCATGAATATGGAGTCACATTCGAGCGCGGTACACGCATTGATTTTGGTGACCGTTCACATTTGTATATTTCAGGCACGGCAAGCATTGATATGTATGGCCATACGATCTATGAGCGTGATATTAAGAAACAAACAGAAAGGACTATTGAAAATATTGAGGCGTTATTGAGGAATCAAAAAAGTAATCTGACGGATTTGGTGTATATAATCATCTATTTGCGTAATTCAACAGATCATAAAACTGTCAAGGATATTCTAAAAGAGAAGAAATTGGATCAAATACCGCAAATTATGGTTGAAGGCGCCGTTTGTAGACCAGAATGGTTGGTGGAGATAGAAGGTGTAGCTATAATCCAGTCTTCTTCTCCATGGCCATCCTTCGTATAGAACAAATCAGATGAATATAATAAATACAATAAAAACAATGCGTCAGGAGTTTAGAAATCAAATAAATGACTTGAAGGCCAATAATCCTGTTAAGCTTGATAAAAAAGAAAAGCAAATCCTGGAAGAGATAAAAGATAAAGGTTTTTATGTAATCCCAAACTTCTATAATAATGAAATATGTTTAGCTATGCGTCAGGAAATTAACCATCTAATGGAAAAGTATAAAGCCGGACTGTTTATTGATAAAGAGGATTCTGACCATAGGGCATTTGGCGCAAATCGTCTATCTGATTTGATAGATAAATTCTATAATCACCCTTTTATAAACAAAATAGTCAAAGCACATGAAAAAACTAATAACATTTCCGGACTAACTATGGCGGCAAAAATAGAATGCAAGCCTAGTAATAAAGGTTCTGGTGGAGGTTGGCACCGCGACTGGGCCATGAATAAGCAAATCAAGGCTATACTCTATCTTTCAGATGTTAATAGTACAAGTGGTCCTTTTCAGTATTTAGAAGGCAGTCAGAAACATTATAATGTTATAAGAGACTGCTATTTAGAAAAACTAGATTTCAATCAAAACCGATTTGCCGATTCTGAAATAGAACATCTCATCGCAAAAAAATATCCTTCGGAACTTCATACTTTTACGGGAAAGGCTGGCACGCTTATTTTGGTCAACACACGCGGTATTCATCGCGGCATGCCGCTCGAACAAGGTGTAAGATATGCTTTAACAAACTATTATTGGAGTAATATGCCTATACCAGAACATATTACAAAAACGATAATTAAACCGTAAACCAGATTATATTCTATATTTCGAGAGAGAGGCTACCTTTTACCAACAAGTCCTACCCCCATCAATATTGACCGTCGCTCCAGTCATATAAGAAGACGCATCTGAACAAAGGAATAATACTATCCCCTTGTATTCATCTTTCTTTGCCATTCTACCCAGAGGAGACATCTTGTTCAACTTTTCTAGAAATTCTTTTGGTTGGTCATTGAATACCCCACCGAAAGCAACAGCATTGGATCTAACCTTGCCACCTAACCAATAAGTAGCCAAATATTTGGTAAGACCGATAAT
This sequence comes from Nanobdellota archaeon, assembly GCA_038045425.1. GTDB lineage: Archaea > Nanobdellota > Nanobdellia > Pacearchaeales > GW2011-AR1 > SICV01. Next base: position 2,786 of record JBBSYD010000052.1, read on the forward strand.
GCCATGCTTTACCACAGAATATGTCACAGGTTTGACAGGTTGCTCATCATCTTTTAGACCATCTTTTTTATAAAGTCTCTGGTCAGGAGCGACTAGACCGAGTTCTGAAGCGATGTTCAATATCACCCCTTTATTCCTCTTGGCCATTTCTGGAGCTATATGCTTGGCCATTAGGAAAGCACCAGTTAGCCCTACCGCCATGTCATTTTCCCAACTTTGCAGTGGAAAATTCTCCAATCGGCTGGAATGCATATTTCCTTTTGAATCCACATGGGGATTATTTGCGGCGTTGTTTATTAAAATACCGATAGGACCAACTTCTTTCTGAATCTTTCTGACTACTTTCTTTATTTCCTCTTCTTTGGTTATATCGAGTTTATAGCCGTATACATTCTTATCTCTGTAGTTCTTTTTGAGGGTTTTGACTTTTTCCTCCAATCTTTTCGAATCTATATCAACAAGCACGGCTACACCATTACCATCGAGAATAGCTTCGGCATGTTTTTCTCCCAATAACCCCGCACCTCCTGTAATAACAGCTATTTCACCACTCAAGTCAAACTTATTCAATGTCTCATTTTTCGTCATATTATTTGTTTAAATATTTATTAATATATCCAATTATAAATTCTTTCTGCTTTTTAATAGTTCCCTTCTCTTCGCCATCTTTTTCTCTAGCCACTTGCAATATAAAACTACCTTTATAATTGATTTTATTCAAGCCCTCGAATAAATCATCGAAGCGAGTATCACCGGTTCCCAATGGCATGGTTGTCCCACCTAATACACGATCTTTGATATGGACATTTGAAATATGTTTTCCGTATGTTTTTATCTCTTCTTTTGGGTCATATCCCAAACCAGAGCTATTACCAGAATCATATGTGATTCCTATCGAATCTTTTCCGAATTTATCAATGAATGACTTAAGTTTCTTGGGGACAAGATCCGCTTCAATATTTATAGAAATATTCTTTTCCTTAGCCAAAGACATGGTTATCTTCAAAACATTTATAGCTATGATCTCTTCTTCTTCTGTTTTTATAGATGAATTATCCAAAAATGGTATTTCTATGCGTTTAGCTCCGATAAGACCGGCCTGTTTGATAATTGTTTCTAAAATTGAAATATTATTATTTTGAATTTCCTTTGTGGTTCTGAAAAAAGGACTTATCATGAAATAATCGGCGCATATGGTATTTATGCTTACCTTATATTTTGATATCAGATTGTTTATCTCCCTAACTCCATTAGCTGTCCAAAGGGGATTAGATTTATAATTATAAAAATCGAAAATAAATTCAATCTCATCAATTCCAATACTTGCCGCGTCTTCGAATTCTCTTTGCCAATTATCAAAGGGAAAAAACTGTATACTTCTACCGTGTTTAGTGGTGAGTCTGCCTTGCATAATGCCTATTGAATTTGTTTTTTTATTCATTAGACAATAATACTACAATAACACACTTATTTAGTACACTAGTTTACATAATTAGCTTATCGTGCTAATACTATATTTAGATTAACATTAACCTATAACCTAGGAGGAACAATTGAACATTGTCAAAATTGGAAGCAAATGCGTTGGTTCCAACCAACCTGTTTTTTTTATCGCCGAGATCGGCATCAACCACAACGGCGATCTTGCGATCGCCAAGAAACTGATCGACATCGCAATCGAAAGCGGCTGCGATGCGGTTAAATTCCAGAAAAGGACGGTAGAAGTCGTTTACTCGGAAGAAGAGCTGGCTCGGCCCCGAGAATCTCCTTTCGGCAAAACTAACGGAGACCTCAAACGGGGACTCGAATTCGGACAGAAAGAATACGAGGAAATCGATCGATACTGCCGGAAAAAAAACATCATGTGGTTCGCCTCTTCATGGGACGAAGCTAGTGTTGATTTTATCGAACAATTTGATCCACCCTGCTACAAGATCGCTTCAGCGTCTATCACTGATACCGATCTATTGGAACATGTCGCGGATAAGGGCAAAGCGATCATTATGTCCACTGGTATGAGTGATCATAAGATCATCAGAGATGCAATCAAAGCCCTCGAAGGAGTCGATCTTGTGCTCATGCATACAGTGAGTACGTATCCAGCCAAGTTGGAGGAACTCAATCTCTCGGCTATACAAACGATGGTAAGAACGTACGATCTACCAACGGGATATTCCGGACACGAAGTCGGTCTTTTTCCAAGTTTGTGTGCTGCCGTTCTCGGCGCTTGCGTGATCGAGAGGCATATCACCCTAGATAGATCAATGTGGGGTACGGACCAGTCGGCCTCTGTTGAGCCTCATGGACTCAAGAAATTGATCGAGGAAATCAGGGACTGGGAAACAGCGCGGGGAAATGGAGTCAAGTCAATTCTCGATTCCGAAATTCCCGTGATGAAAAAACTGAGAAGGGTTCAATAGTGGACAATAATCGAGCAGTAAGGGGTATGAAAATACCCCTTATTTTTTATGACTTTTATTGCTTTTTAGTTCATAAAATATTAGACTTAAATTCCATGATAATTGCAATCATACTAGCTAGGGGGGGATCAAAAAGGATACCCCATAAGAATATTGTGAATTTCTGCGATAAACCTCTTTTGGCTTGGACAATCGAACAAGCCAAAGATTCCAAACAAATAGAGAATGTCTATGTGTCAACCGATGATGACAAGATAAAGAAAGTCGCTGAGAAGTATGGGGCAGAAGTCATTGATCGGCCAAAAGCAATATCCGGAGACCATGCCACTTCTGAAGACGCTCTGAAGCATGCAATCGATACAATTGGGGGGAATACTAACAAGAAAATAGATTTTGTGGTATTTCTGCAACCAACCTCGCCTTTGAGAGAAACTAAAGACATAGATAATGCTATCCAGACTATCAAAGAGAAGAAAGCTGATTCACTTTTTTCATCGGGAAAACTAGGCGATTTTTACATTTGGAAGAACTATAAAGGAAAATTTACTAGTCTAAACTATAATTATAAGAACAGAAAACGAAGTCAAGAATTCGGTGAACAGTTCGTAGAAAATGGATCGATTTATGTATTCAAGCCAGAAGTGCTATATTCCAATAATAGGTTGGGTGGTAAAATAGCAATTTCCATAATGGATTTCTGGAAATCTTTTGAAATAGATAGAAAAGAAGATTTGGAATTCTGTGAAGATATTTTCAAATTAAAAAAATTAAATAGAAAAAGAAAATGAAAAAAGAAAATGAAAAAAGAGAAAGATTGGTTTATTTTAACGGTGATTTCATACCTGAATCAGAAGCCAAAATCTCTATCTATGATTCAGCTCTCATGTTCGGAGACATGGTCTTTGAAATGACTCGTTCATTTAACAAAGAACAATTCAAATTAAAAGAACATTTGAAAAGGCTCTATGCTTCAATAAAATATTTAAGAATCCCTATCACGATGACAATAAATGAAATGGAAAAAGCAGTCTATGAGACTATTGAAATTAATGATCACCTTTTTGAAAAGAATGATGAACATAGAATCATGATAGATGTTTCGAGAGGTATCCTATCTATTTATCAAGGCGTCAATGGATTAAGAAAAGGAGCAAATGTTATCATCGCGAACTTCCCCCTCAAATGGACAGTCTCATCAATGGGTCATTTATTTGATACGGGTATAAATGCCATAATACCTTCACAAAGAGCTATACCGGCACAACTTTTGGAACCGAAAGTGAAAAATCGAAGTCGAATACACTATTTAATGGCTAATATAGAAGTTTCCGAATATGAAGGAAAAGATAATTGGGCATTACTTTTGGATCCAGACGGATATATTGCAGAAGGAACTGGGGATAATTTCTTTATCGTAAAAGGTGGCGTAATTATAACACCTGAAGGACGAAATATATTACGAGGAATCAGCAGAGATTATATTTTCGAAATCGCAAAACAACTCAAATTACCTTGTATAGAAAAAAATATAGAACCATATGATGTCTATACGGCCGATGAGGCTTTTATGACTGGAACTCCCTTTTGTTTACTTCCAGTCACTAGTCTCAACAATGTTCCCATCGGTGATAGAAAACCAGGTAAAATAACAAAGAAGCTTCTTTCGACTTGGAGTAAAAATGTAGGAGTAGATATAGAGAAACAGATCAGGGAATGGTCGTTATCCCCTCAAGAGAAAAAAGGGCCGTCACCTTATTCATTCAAACAAAAATAAAGATGGCAAAAGATTATGGTTATGATTATGTACTATCTCTCTCTGAAGCAATAGAGAAAATAACAACTGATAAAGAAAGAAAAAATCCACACGAATTTATTTATAGTGAAGTAAACCTAAAATATTCTATAGAAAGGGCGATTCATTCTACTTATGCGGATCATGGTAGTTCCTTCAATACCTATTCAAAATTAAAGGACGGAATCCTTCCACCAAAAATACAAGTCGGGGATGATGTAGAAAAGAAACTTTTATCGATCATGCTGAATATCGATGAGGGTAGAATAGATGTAAGATCCATCAGTAAACAAAAGACCTTCATCAAATCTGTTATCAGGTTTATATTAACTATTCTTAATAGTGACAGATTGATATCCTTCGTGAGAAGGAAAATCAACTTCTTGAACCAAAGGAATTCAGAATACCATGTATTGTTCTACGCCATAAATGAACGTTTTGTAAAGGTAATGAAACCTATTTTCGACAAAACACCAGTTCCTCGCGCTTTCATTACTCACGATAAGAGTACAGCTAATTATCTGAAAAGAGAAGGAATACCTTATATAAGGATATCATATTTTGCTTATTTCATTAACAGATGGTCACAACCAGAGTCATGGCTAAAGAAATATTGTCTATTGGAGCAATATGATATTCTATATGATACTATAAAGCGTATTCGCCCAAAATCCGTCGTATTAGTGGAAGGAAATGCTTCTTCGGACGAGGTTGTAAATCAAATTTGCAAGAAATTAGATATTCAGAGTATATGTATTCAGCAAGGATGGTCTCCTATCATCCACAATGGTTTTAGGAACATGTCATACTCAAAAATGCTAGTCTGGGGAAACGGTTTTGCTGAACTTTTGAAACCTTACAACCCAAAGCAAAGTTTCGTTGTGACCGGAAACTATGCTACAGACATGGCAGAAATAAGAAAAATCTCTGAAATCAAAAACATTGCCTTTTTCCTAATGACCAATACAAGAAGGTTTACAAGAATGTTGAATAAATATATTTTGGAAAAAGAATCAGAATTCATATTATGGACTGCAAGAACTTATAAGAACATAAATGTTATAATAAGAGAACATCCGGTCGATCGTTTGAATGAAGATGAAAGAAAACCTTTTAAAGGGTTGCTAAATATTAAATTTATGAATCCAGATGAATATTCACTCAAAGAAGTTATGAATATATCAGATTTGTCAGTATCAATATATTCATCAACTATATTGGAAAGTATTGCTTCCGGCATTATTCCAATAATATTCAATCTGACTTCTTTCCCTAATTATTTCCCGGATGTTAACGCTGAACGCGCCGGGATAGAAGTCAAAAGTATTGAGGAAGCGAAAGAAAAACTGGCGGAATTGGTACGTAATCCTAAAATAATATCCGCCTTCGCGATAGACATGGAAAATTTTCAAAAAAAATATATAACTTATAGCGGAGAAAAAGCTTTGGATAATATCATACACGAAATAATATAAGTTCAAATGAATAAACTATCTCCCATCGTATTATTCGTGTATAACAGACCTTGGCATACTCGCCAAACTGTAGAAGCTTTACAGAAAAACCCTTTAGCGAAAGAGAGCGAACTCTTTATCTTTTCAGATGGACCAAAAGACGAAATATCAATAAACAAAGTGCTTGAAGTTAGACAGTATTTGAAAACTATTTCTGGATTTATGACTGTGACCATAATGGAGAGAAAAGAAAATATCGGCTTAGCTAGATCAATAACCGAAGGTGTAACCGAAATTGTGAACAGGTTTGGTAAAATAATAGTATTAGAAGATGATATAGTAACTTCTCCTTTCTTTCTGGAATATATGAATGAAGCTCTGGAAATGTATCAAAATGATGAAAAAGTCATAAGCATTCATGGGTATATCTTTCCTGTAAAAAAACTTCTTCCGGAGATCTTTATGCTGAAGAATCCTAGTTGCTGGGGTTGGGCTACTTGGAAAAGAGGTTGGAAATTATTCGAATCAGATGGCAAAAAGCTTATTACAGAACTTGAACAAAGAAAATTAACTAAAAAATTCGATTTCGATGGGAGTTTTCCTTATACAAATATGCTAAGGAGACAAATCGCCGGGATATCAAATTCTTGGGCTGTCAGATGGTATGCTTCGGCTTTTTTGAAAGATAAACTGACGCTTTATCCGGGAAAATCATTGGTTATAAACATAGGGCAAGATGGCAGTGGGACGCATTGCGGAAGCCAAAATCTTTATAAAACACAATTGACGACAGAAAAAATAAATGTGAAAAGATTGAGCCTTGAAGAAAATTTGGAAGTGAGAAAAATAATAACTCAATATTTCAAATCCATAAAACCAAGTATCTTCGATAGGATCATGATGAAACTTAAAAGCTATATAAGAAATGCTAAATACAATTAAAAAATATTTCATCCGTCAACAGTTTAACCCGAGTTTTTTGGGTGTATTTGTAAATCCTTTTTATTCTATGCGAAGAGAGTTATATAAGAATATATCTCAATTATCAAATAATCTAACTGGAGACATTCTCGATATTGGATGCGGGAATAAGCCATATCAAAAACTATTTACTAATTCAAGAACGTATGTGGGAATGGAATTCGATTCTCCGGAAAATAGAAAAAAAAGTAAGGCAGATATATTTTATGATGGAAAACGCTTTCCATTTGAGAATGAAACATTTGATTCGATTGTCTTCACCGAAGTTCTGGAGCACATATTCAATCCTGATGAATTCCTAAGTCAAGTCAATAGAGTTCTAAAGAATAACGGCAATATTCTTCTAACAGTTCCTTTTGTTTGGGATGAACATTCCCAGCCATTCGATTATGGCAGATATTCCTCTTTCGGTTTGAATCACCTTCTCATAAAACATGGCTTTAAAATATTAAAGAGCTATAAGACATTAAATGATATTAGAGTTGTACTTCAACTTATAAATTGCTATATATACAAAGTATTACCTGTTAAAAATTATCGCATTAGATTATGCCTCTATATAGTTCTGATTTCTCCATTTACTATTCTAGGCATCATCTTTTCTTGGCTTCTACCAAAAAATAATGATCTATATATGGATAATATAATTCTTGCCAAAAAAATATGAATATAATCAAAGCAAAAATATTTATTATGACTATATTTCCTAAAGTTAAGAGATTGTTAATGATATTAGCCGGAATTATTAAAGGCATTCATTATGTTCCGAGCAACTATCTGTTTAAGGGTAAATTCAATGAAGGAGACACTATTATTGATGTTGGATGTGGATTTGACGCCGATTTTTCGGTTTATATGATAAAAAGGTTTGGCCTTACATCTATAGGCATAGACCCTACCTTGAAACATGTCGATAGTTTGAAAACTATAAACAATAACATGAACTGCAAATTCAAACACTATCCTATTGCTATTTCAGCAAACGACGGTGAAATAATTTTCAATGAAAGTGAAGATAATGTAAGCGGTTCGATATTAAAAGAACATAAAAATGTTAGGAATGATCGAATCAAAACTTATAGCGTAAAATCAGTAAGTCTCGAAAAACTCCCAGATTATTTAGGTCTTAATAAGATAAAATACATAAAGCTCGATATAGAAGGGGCGGAATATGATTTGATAAAGGGACTAGAAAGTGAAGACTTGAATAAATATGAACAGATATTCATAGAATTCCATCACCATGCAACCAATTATTCAATGAATGATACATTGAACCGTGTAAAGAGGATGTCTAGTTTCGGCTTCAAAAGTTTTACACTGAACAATCATGATTTCTTGTTTTATAGAAAATAATTCATAGAAAGTAAACAATAATAAAATCATGCCATTCATATTTCGAAAACTAAGAATCCCCGAAGTAATCTCGATTGATACGAAGATATTCACCGACAATCG
>JBBSYD010000053.1:0-1602 GCA_038045425.1 Nanobdellota archaeon
TGGAAAGATGTATTTATGCGGAGAGTATATCCTTCTTACTAAGGGTCACTCTCCTATTTAAATCTTTCGCTTTGTAACTACTCTGTAGTTAATAATAGAAATATAAAACCACCATGCATGTATAAAGCATTGACGATAAAACAATAATTTTATACATTTGAAAAAGTATATAAACCAGCAAAAAGAGATAAAAATTAACTTAACAATCTCTTAATATTCTCTATATTATCAGCAATCTCAGTTCCTCTCTTAGTCAACTTAATCAACTTAGTTCTCCCTTTCTTCTCAAATCCCACCAAAGAAAGCCTCTCCAAGCTCTGTAATATTTTTACAGCATGAGAATAAGTACAATCTACTTCCTTAGCCAATAAGCTTCCATATCTCGCTCTAGAAATCTTTTTCAAAGCAACTAGCATAAGCGCTGGCTTCCTTCTGAAGAATATATCAAAGTTATCGTGCATCATAGTGTTTGTAAAGGTTGCTTTCCAACCTATATTTTCAATCAATACCTGGCTTTTAAAGCTTTCTCATAAAATGTTATCTAATCGAGTAACAATCTTTAGTAGCCTTGCACGAAAAGTAACACGCTGTTTTCACTCTTGAACGAAAACTATTTCTTGTCATTATCCTTCTTGAACTCTTCTTCCTTTCTTTCAACGAACTTTAATAAGCAATTAGTAAAATTTATATGAAGATTATTCTCAAACATTTCCGAAACAATACAGCATAAATTATGCGCAATAAATTTTAACATAAGTTCTGACTTCTTTCCTATTTCAGACTTACATCTTAAAAACTCTCCAAGACGTACCTTTACCATAGAAAAGACAGTTTCAACATTAGAACGTCGGTGATAATGCCTTAAAAATTCCTCCTTATGACTGCTAAAATAACGATACATCCTTAGCCATATCTCTGGAGCATATTTATCTGGGTTTCTAGCTGGACTAAACGGAATAAACGGCGTTGCTCCAATTGATTCAACCAGTTGATGAATACGCTTCGAACTATATGCACCATCCGCCGACAATTCCTTAACTTTGAAGTTATCTCCTAAAGTTTGAAGTAACATTGGAGCTTTCTTTACATCAGCATCATATCCACTAGAAATTTCACAAGCACAGATGATATGAGTTCTAGTTCCTATTGCAACATGTCCTTTCAAAAAGTTTCTTCTCTTTGTCCAAGCATTTGAAGCCAAACCAAATCTTACATTCTTCCATCTGTCAAATTGATGACTTGCAAATCCCGATGAATCAAGAGAATATTCATCTTCCAATTCTGCCAAAGGCATAGCAGAGATAGTTAATATCTTTTTAAGAAGATAATACGTATCTGGACAGTTCAGAAAATCAGTAATAGTATTAAAATGTGGAGCTTTAGAAATATATCCTGCTCCTTCTGCATTTTTCAAATCAAAAGACATTTTCCTTCCGCTATGATTATTATACAACTTAAGAACAGCACAAAAAAATAAATCCCTTACTTGAATAGGAGGTCTTCCAAACTGATAAGGGTCTACTGGAATAATTTGTGCCAATTCGTATAGAGAAGTTTGAATAATTCAATTTAAAATAAAAAATTATCAAACAAAATTTCAAA
>JBBSYD010000054.1:0-12377 GCA_038045425.1 Nanobdellota archaeon
ATTTAGGGATAAATCTCAAACATATTCCCTAAATTTTTGCGGAGTTAAGGTTATTCACTTAAACCTCATCAGTTCATTCTACTTCCCATTAATACTATTCCTCTAAACTCTCCCATTTCTAAAAATCTTCTCAAAATCCCTCTTTCTCTGCTTCATCCAAAGGTTTTTATAGTCTTACGTATAATTACGTAATATGGAAATAATAGCCAAGATAAGCAAAGGCACACTAATGGATCAGGTTTATCTCCCAAAAAATAGACCTTCAATGCCTACTGGAAGTTATGTTATTTTGAAGTCCATAGATAACTTAACTCCTAATAAGATAAATCTAACTTTTCACGGCATCAAATACCTAGAACCTATCAAATTAGAGATTTTGAATAGAATTATAAAAGTAATCAAACAAAATACTCAAGATTACCAAAACATCATAATTACGGGCTCTTTTCTAAATAAGGGTTTTAGCTTCAATGATATCGACATATTAGTCATTTCAAATGTCCAACTAATTCCTGAGAAGTTAAGTAAAATTTTAGAGAGTCAAATTGGGATTCCCATGCATATCTTAATTCTTTCCAATAAAGAACTTCTAGAAGGCTTGAACACCGACCCATTATACGAGCTAATGCTTTCTCAATGCATTTCAGAAAATAAATTTATTTATAAGATTAATAAGCGAATTAATTACAAACTTCTGGATTTACATTTAATTAAAAGTAAGATAATAATTGATAATTTTGATATTCTCAATGGAAAAGATAAATATCATCTCATAAGAAACCTAATAGCCATAAAATTATTTCTAGAAAATAGGAAATTAAGCTCAAAGATTATAGATGATACTATCCTTAAAGAATTTAAATTAAACAACATTCAAGAACTAAAAGATAATCTATTAGATAAGCAATCATTTCTAATAAAATTCAAGGAGATATACCAGAAACTATTTAATAATATTCTTCAGGGAATAGATAATGACTCAAAACAAAAGCAAAATTCTTGAATTATTCATATCAAATCTTAGTAATGCAATAGTGCATTCTATACTAGAAAAGGCAATAAACTTCGAAGGTTTAACTGAAAAATATCGTAAAGAATTGATTAACACAGAGAATTCTGATACTTGTATCGTCCTTTCGTAGAATTCTCTGGACAGGGAACTCTGTACCTAACATGATAAAACCAACAGAGTTCCCTGTAGTTTTGAAATTGCAAAATCCTATAGAAGTAAACTAAATCCCCTAGACAAGCCAATTTTAACGGATTCAGAAATGATACAGAGAATTCTGATAATCGTATAATCCTTTCTCAGAATTCTCTGGACAGGGAACTCTGTACTAAACATGATACCACCCACAGAATTCCCTGTAAAAGATAAACTCGAAAAAAGAGTAACTACCGAACTCAAATTAAGAATATCAAGAGGATATACGAATATCAACTTATCTTTAATTAAATTTGAAATAGACAAAGTCCTTAGCGAGCTTAATGTTATCTAAATCTGAAAATCATATCCTCTTTTAACATAACAACTTAACGGAATTGGTTGTTTCCTGCTTAATACCAACATTTCATTATCAACGCCAGTTACATATTGCTCATAACCTAAATCAATAACTGTTGGTTTTTCTCTAATAACTTCCCCAGTTACTCTATCAAATCTCACAGTTCCAATAACTGCCCTACTAATTGGAGAACGATAACCTATCCCTGAAGATTCTTGCAAATCCCTTGCGCATGCACCTCCGTGCATAGTATGATTTCCATGATATGAAATTCCACCCATCATCAAATCCAAATTAGTTAAATCGTCCACAATTTCTTCAGGGTTCATGATTTTTCTCCTTGATAATTTCCAGGTCTTTCTATCTTCATACTTCCATCACCAGCAATATGATATCTTTCAACAGCAAACTCTGGTTTTTTATCTTCTGGCTTTTCAGAAGAAGAAACTACGCAATTACCATGTCCAAAATTCAAGCTCGTTTCTCCTATAGTCAATGCCAATCCTCTTATTCTTCTTTCAGTTTCTACAGGATTCATTTCAATTCAATATTTCTTTCATTTATATTAATTTCTATACTCGTTTATTTTCTCTAAACTACTCATGTCTTTGCCATATCCTATGTATTCTTCTCAACCGCACGAAGTCAGATTCGTTAATTTTAAATAGTCCTTATTTACCCTATTTTTATGATCAAAGAAAGATTCGGAGCCAACCAACTGAAAGATGCAGTAGGAATAGTTCTTACCACATTTCAAAATTACACTCTTGGAAAAACACCCCAGTCTGATTTAACTTCAGCAATTGACTCTTTCGCAAATCTATGGGAATCTGACAATGCTAGATTTTATCGAACTTGTTTGGCAAATTTACTTTCAGCAACAGATAATAGCCAACCATTTTTTGGAATTCAGGGAAACCCTAGTTTTGTAACTCTTATGTTTGCAGGTAATCAATTAGTTTTAAGATCTAAAATTAGAAGATATGATGATGTTCTGGAATTAGCATCAAGAGTTAAAACTTCCTTAGACTTTGTTCATCTAGTTGAACAAGATGGAACAGGTTCAGGTGTAAATACTTTAGAAAGTTATGTTAGATAATTTTTAGAATATTTCGTCCTCCAAACCTTTTTAAACCTCTTTCAATAAAACTCTATTATGGATATCTCAAAGATAATGTCTTATTATCCAGAAGTAAGACATCCTGTCGAAAAGAAGTTGAGTTTTAATGTTAAATTAAAATGGACATTATTAGTTCTCGTAGCATTCTTTGTCCTCGCTAACATTCCTTTATTCGGTTTAGCGGCTAACGCACTTCAAAGATTTGAATATCTTGCAATTATTTTAGGAACAGATTTTGGAAGCGTAATCAGTTTAGGTATTGGTCCAATAGTCATGGCTTCTATTATTATTCAATTATTAGTTGGAGCAGGAATTCTTTCCATTGACACTAACACTAAAGAAGGAAAAAAGAAATTCCAATCGCTTCAAAAAGTAGGAGTTTTATTTTTCATAGTATTTGAGGCATGTGTCTATGTATTAATGGGCGGACTTCAAGCAATGCCCGAATTAACAGGCATAGTAATCTTCCAATTAATGCTCGGAGGATTAGTAATAGTTTACATGGATGAAGTAGTTCAAAAGTGGGGCTTCGGTTCAGGAGTTTCATTATTTATTCTTGCAGGAGTTGCCTGGAGATTATTTACAGGATTATTCCAATTCATCGGACCATCAGGAGAAAATTGCCTTCTTGACTTTTCAAATACGGCCTGTGCAGGAAAATTATTAGTTATAATTCAATCAGTTATGAACGGAGCACCAAAAGAATTAATTTCTGCAGTTGCAGTAATTCTGGTAACAGTTATAGTATTTCTAGCAGTTATTTGGGCGCAGAGTTTGAAAGTAGAAATTCCATTAAGCTATGATAGATTACGTGGATTCCAAATGAAGTGGCCTCTTCAATTTTTCTATGCTTCAGTTCTTCCAGTTATCCTAGTTTCTGCATTAATCGCAAACATCCAATTATTCGGAGGACTTTTACAGCAATGGCTAGGCCACGCAACTTTCCTTGGGGCATTTTCAAATGGACAAGCAACTTCCGGAGTAGCATATTGGCTGGGAAGTTCAAATATTCTTGAAGCAATAATCAGAGGAAGCATTGCAGGTAAAGAAATTCTTCAAACTTTCACCCACATTATATTCTATATGATATTCTCAGCAATATTCGCAGTATTCTGGGTAAAGACCTCCGGAATGGACGCACAAAGTCAAGCAAAGAAAATCCTAGCATCAGGATTACAAATTCCTGGATTCAGAAAAGATGAGAGAGTTCTAGAATCAATTCTTTCAAGATACATAATGTCATTAACAATCATGGGTGGACTTGCAATAGGACTTCTAGCCGCAGTATCTAACTCTCTAGGCGCCCTTACTTCTGGAACCGCAATTCTTCTTGCAGTAATGACTGCATACCAATTCTATCAAAACATTGCTCAACAACATGCAGTAGACATGCATCCCACAATGAGAAAGATGATGGGTAAATAATTTATTTTTTGCATCATTTTTCTAATAAATAATCAAACTAATTTGAAGTCATAGCAAGATATTTAATCTCAAACAAATATATTAAATTATGAACTTCAAACCCACAGTATTAAAATCAATAATATCACTGATCATCGGTTTAATCGTTCTTAGAAAAACTTCTCTTATGGTTTACCCTTGTGGAGAAGGATGTATTGATACGGCAACTAGATTTTTACTTTGGCAAGAGATATTATTTTTTGTAATTTCTGCTTTACTAATTTACACAATTTGGAGCTTAATTCAAAAGAAAAAATAATCGCCACGCCATCTAAATATTTATATAATTAATTTCTTAACCTTTTCCATGAGTGCAAGTTCAAATATAGGTATTACTTTACATAGGGCATCTAAATCAAGAGAAGATTCATATATATTTAGAGTAACTCATACTGAGGTGACTGAAGAAGGTCCACAACATTGGTATCAAGATTTTTCCATAAGAGATAGTTCAGGAAATCCTACTTCTTTGGGAAGAAGAATGGGAATAAGATGTCGTGATAAACCAATAACTCATGATTCCCTAAGATGGAATTCAATTCAAGAATATCTTCATAAACTTGCTTGGAAGCACGCAAGACAATTATCTTTTAGATATGGTACAAACGTTAGAGATAATACTCCCTATACTAATAACTAATTTCATCGAGTTTAAAAACACTAAAATCCTAATCTCAACATGGCAATTCAGGAAATAATAACTGCTAATCCCAAGGCAAGTATAATTATTATCTCTTTCATAGTTTCCCTATTTATTACAATTGTAAATTATTTCGTAATGGACAGAGAGAAGATGCAATCTTCAAAAGACAGACAAAAACTTCTTCAAGCCGAGATGAAAAAGCACAGAGATAATCCTCAAAAGATGATGGAAATTCAGAAGGAGCTTTTTGCCCATACTGGAGAAATGATGAAACATTCTTTCAAACCGATGTTAATCACATTCATTCCAATCATTTTCATATTCTCACTCATTAGGGGATGGTATGCAGATACTTCCTTAGGTGGAAGCTGGTTCTGGTGGTATTTCGGAGCTTCAATAGCTGGTTCAATTATATTCAGAAAATTGTTTAAGATGCCCTAATCTTTATCTTGAAGTATAATAAAGACTAAAAACCTTTCAACTTTTCTTTATTTTATGATAGGATATACTGCTCCAAGTAATGATGTTTACATTTTCTTTGAAGGAGACGATTTAACTAACTTAGGACATAATCCAATTAGTGGAACTTATCTTGATTTTAGCGATTTAGCATTTCAATCTACTTTGGAAGTCATAGTTGATGATGAATCTTGCAGGAGAAAAATGGAACAAGCATTTCTCAATAGAGAATTAACTCCTCAAGGAAAATTAGTCAAAGTTTCGTTATTCATGATGCACCGAGTTTATTCTGAACTTTTAGAAACAGGTCTTATAGAACATCATTTAGGATATTGTCACATCTTTCTAAGGTTAGACTTAAAAATACCTTTCCACGAACAATGTAATTATAAAATTGCAAAAGTAGCATTAAATCAAACTGCAAAACCTAATTAATAAGTCAAAGAAAACCTTAAATAGTTCACTTACTCTAAATAAATATAATCTTCCCCATTGTTCCGCTTCGGTTGAGCAATGGGTAATATCCTTATAAAAACTTCTCGATGAAGTTGATGAATCACACGAAATTAATTTAAATATATTAAAAGATTGTTTACAGGAAGAAAAAACTAATTAGACAAACCAAAGAGCTTTATACTTGGTTTATTCTCTTATTAGATGTTTGAAACTAAAGAGGTCAATCATTCTCCCACCATAAGTATTGTAACTATATTATTTGTAGCAATATTCATAATAAGTTTATTTGCATTTAACTTGAAAAATGCAATGTTAGTCTTAGTCCTATTTCTTGAACTTGCATTTTATGTTAGCATTGTAATTTTATTATCCGAAAGAAATAAACTTAAACTTATAGAAAATCCAAATATTAGAGTTGAAGAAAGAGCAGTTGTTCAAGAAGTACCAGTAATTAAAGAAGTCGAAGTTGAGAAACCAGTTTATGTCGATAGAATAGTTGACAGAATGGTAGACCGAGTTGTAGAAAAACCAGTTTATCTAGAAAAACATATTTATCACGAAAAGAAAAGAGCAAAATTGAATATTCCTAAATACGATTATCTTGGCTCAAGTGAAACTAAAGTTTATCATCTAAGAAGTTGCAGAATAAGTAGATCCATAAAGAGAAAATATAAAATATCAAATAATTCTAAGAATTATTTTGTTAATAATAAATATCGAGCTTGTAAACTTTGTCTTAAGAAAAAACACTAATCAGCAAAATCTATAAACTTCCAGTTTGCTTTTATTTTATGGATACTATTTTAATAAAAAAATGTAATCTTCTTCTAAATGCATTCAAAACAGGTAAATTAGGACAAACAAAAATGCCCGAAGATTCAAATCCAGGATTTACCGATTCTGAAAAAGAACTAAGATTAGCGTATTTTACTTTACCTATGGCTCTTAACTATCAAAGAGATAGCTATACGTTATGGGAATCAGCATTGAAAACCTACAACGATCCGGAAACAAAAGATGTCTTTAATATAGAAAAAGTTTCAAAGATGAATAAAGAAGAGCTACAATCTAAATTAATTAAATACAAATTAGCACTTCAACCAAATAAACATATTTTAACTTGGCAAACAATTTCTCGAACAGTATTTACCAATTTCGGCTCATTTACAAACTTAATTAAAAAATCAGAAAATGATTATCTTAAATTAAAACAGATAATTCAATCAGATTACAAAAAGGGATTTCCATATATTTCTGGTCCGAAGATATTTAATTATTGGTCATTCATTCTAAAAGATTACGGAAAAATAAATCTATCAAATACAGAATTCATAGAAATAGCTCCAGATACTCATGTTACTCAATGTTCAGTTATTTTAGGAGTAATCTCCAAAGAAGAATCAGAATCTCTTTCCAAAGAACAAATTTCAGAAAAATGGAGACTCGCCTTAAATGGCTCAGGAATAAATCCTATTGATATGCATCCCCCTCTTTGGTTTTGGAGTAGAAATGGATTTATTTATCAATTTCCAGTTCAATAGGACAATGGTCACTTCCATAAACATCCTTCAAAATTACACTATTTTTCACAAATGACTTCAATTTCTCACTCACAACAAAATAATCAATTCTCCAACCAATATTTCTCTCTCGTGCATTATTCATATAAGTCCACCAGGTATAATTTCCTCCCTCTGAATTAAACATTCTAAACGTATCAACAAACCCTCTATTTAGAAACGAACCGAACCATTCTCTTTCCTGAATTGTAAAACCTGCATTTCCCTTATTGGGCTTAGCATTTTTTAAGTCAATTTCCTTATGAGCTACATTAAAATCAGATGCAATCAAAATAGGCTTCATTTTTTCTAATTTTTCGCAAAGATTCAAAAAAGCCCTATTAAATTTAAGCTTAAAGTCAAGTCTAATTAATTCTCTATGCGAGTGAGGAAAATACGCATTTATCAAAAAGAATTTATCAAATTCTAAAACCAAAACTCTTCCTTCACCATTCAAGATTTCTTCTTCAAATTTATTAATTACCTGCAAAGGTTTTATCTTGCTCAATACCAATACTCCGCTATATCCTGGTTTTTCAGCAGGATTAGTAAATAAATGATAACCTGAAATATTCTTTATTTCATCAGGTAACTTTTCAGCATTTGCCTTCACTTCCTGAAAACAATATACCTCAGCATTTTCTTTCTTAATGAATTCAATCAATCCCTTCTTCACACAAGCATTAATTCCTGCAACATTCCAAGAAACAATTTTCATATAATTACTAAACGAAACAAAGATTTAAACCTTACTTATACTTTATCTAACAAACTTCTTCAACTCATCGCCGTGAAGTCTAACTAACTTATTCTCCGCAGTCTTAATATATCCAATATCAAATCTTACCAAATCAAAGTTTTTATCCAATATCTCTTTGAATATTTTCAATCCAAACTTAATTCCGTCATCAATTTTCATATCATCTTTAAAATCTTTTCTCAATATCTCCTTAATCTTCTCATCATTTTCTCCAATAGCATTTGCTCTAAACGAGTAATAATTTCCATAAACATCAGAAGTGAATAAATGTGCCTTGCCCTTATTCGTTCCTCCAACAAGTAATGAAGCTCCAAAAGGTCTAACTCCTCCATATTGGGTAAACATCTGTTTCTTATCAGCAATTAACTTAATTACTTCAACAGGATCAATAGGAGAATCATAGGTAACTCTATGCTGTTGAGATAAAACTTGAGCTTGATCAACTAACATTCTTGCATCCGAAAGAATTCCAGCAGCAGTAGCCATAATATGTTCATCAATCTCATAAACTTTATTCATACTTTCAGGAGTAACTAGCTTATCTCTTATTCTTCTATCCGATATAATCACAACTCCATCTTCACAAACTAATCCAATACATGCACTTCCAAGTTTAACAATTTTCTCAGCATATTCTACCTGAAGTAAATGTCCTTCTGGTGAAAACATAGTTGCGGATCTGTCATAACCCATTGCCTGATGTTGCATTTCTGTTGGTACGTCCATATTAATTATCTCCTTTAGATAAATTCTTAAAAAAGTCTTGCTATTTAAGCTTTATGGAGCTTAAAGCTTAAACCCTTTATTTAATAAATTCTGAATAGGCAAGAATAATGGGCTAGGAAGATTATCTATTGAAAACCAATTCATCTCACTACATTTTTCAGGTTCGCAGATTTTAGGAGTTCCAGATTCAATCTCTGCACTTACAAATAAAGTAATATAATGCTTACCTTCACTCTCAAAGATATCATTAGTATATGCCACAGATTTAATATTTTTTATCTTAACTCCTACCTCTTCCAAAGTCTCTCTTCTAGCACAATCTTCTTCACTTTCTCCAAATTCTAAATGTCCTCCTGGAAAACTCCAAGTCCCTACGCCATGAGCTCCTTTTCTATTCAAAAGTAAGACATTATTATTTTTAACAATAATAACTCCAACTCCTACTTTAGGTCTATCCATATAATTTTATGCATAACAATCTTTATATAATCTTTTCTTCACCTTTTTTCATGGCAAAAGTCCTAGCAAGAATAAAATTGAAGAATAAGAATTTTGAAATTCATGTAGACTTGGATGAAGCATTAAAAGTGAAATCAGGAAAAGGAGACATAATGTCTGCATTAGATATTCCAAAAATATTCTCCGATTTGAAGAAAGGACAATCTTCATCAGACTCAGATTTGAAAGATTGCTTTGGAACATCAGATGCATATGAAATCGCAAAAATAATTATCACAAAAGGAGAAGTTCAGAAAACTCAAGAATTCAGAGAAGAAGAAAGAGAGGCAAAAATCAAACAAGTTCTTCAATTAATAATTAGAAATGCCGTTGATCAATTTAATCATCCATACACCGAAGATAGACTGAAGAGAGCAATTCATGAAGTTCATTTCAATTTTGATAATCGCCCAGCAGACCAACAAATGACTGATTTAGTTGAAGCATTGAAAAAAGTAATTCCAATTAAAATTGAAGTAAAAAGAATAAAATTAGTTATTCCTGCTCAATACACTGGAGGAGTTTATGCTCTATTAAAAGACTACAAAGAAAGTGAAGACTGGTTAGCAAATGGTTCCTTGCAAGCAATTCTAAATATTCCTGCAGGAATGCAAATAGAATTCTATGATAAATTGAACAAGCTTACTCACGGAGCAATTCATTCCGAAGACTTACCTAATAAGTCTTAAATAATTTAAATCCTTAAGAATTAACGTTTTTTAATAAAAAATCTTTAGCCAAGTATTTCGCTTCTATTTCTTTTTCTCTAGGTAGATAAATTGCGACGGGTATCCTCATCTGTCTAAGATATTTAACCATCATAGGTCCTATATCTTGCCAAAGTAAATTTCCTAAACCACAACCCAACGCGGGCAGGGCAATTGATTTAATTCCTAATAGTTCATAATTATCTCTGAGCCAAATCAAACCTTTCTCAATTCCCATTGAGTCCGAATTATACCTGTAATGGGTTTTTGTTGGAAATAATAGAAACCACGTTGACTCCTCATCATCCAGATAATCTGCACTTAAAAAATCGTTTACAGACTTATCTCGCTTATATAACACTGGAGCCCCCATATTAAGTTCTCTTCTCTTACATAAGTCTTGGTAGTAAACAAAAACATCTGGAAATTGATATCTCGCTCTTGAAGCTATTCCTTTACCCATTATCCCAACAATATTCACACTAATAGTTAAAGTCTGCATTTTAGAAAAGAACATATCTCCATCAAGAATAGAAACATTATCAACAATCGCTTTTATTTCTGGCTGGAAAAATTGATTAGAGTCTGGAATAATTTCATATTCCTCAGATGGCTTACCTAAAAGTAATTCTATATCTTTTTTTATCTTATAATTTGGGACATAAATCGATTTGATATAATCTGAAGGAATCAACTCTGGCACTAAACACTCCGCCATAACTTTTCTCTTAGAACCATTTATTGCTTTCCACCAATCAGAGGTTAATTCTTCTTTTATCGAAGTAAGTACTTCCTTCAGTTGAGAGGTTGGAAGAATTTCCGTATCTGAACTGGCAGCATTTCCATTTGTTATTTTTGCTCCATTTAATCGATATATAGTCGGTTTTAATCCTAATATAACTACGTTGTCTATACCATATTTATTTATTATTTGCCAAAGCATGGGATTTCTTGCTTTAAAATAAACATTAGCATAATCCCAAAGGGTCTTATCTCCTTCGACTTTTCTATTCTTTCTTAATTCCATCACTTGGGGATTTGAAATCATCTCAGGTTTTATTCCCAATTCTTCAACCTTGTTATGTGATAAAATACCTCGCTCCAGAACTTCTTTTAAGTTATTTTTATGCACAATATATTGAAATTCACGTAATCGCATATACTATTTAGACCATTGGATTATATAAGTATTTTGATTCATTTTCAATCAATCACTTTATTTTCAAGGAAGACAACTAACTCAAAAACAAGAAGCAGACAAGAAAGAGGAAGGAAATAAACCTATTTCTGATTATTTGAATTCTAATGATAAAAAGATAATGTTTAAACTAGTAGGTAATAGTATGGAAGAAGAAAATAAAAGATTAAAGAAAGAAAATAAGAATTTATTGGAAACTAAGCTACAAGCAATAAGGCAGAAGATGGGAAGAGTAATCGTATGTCAAATACTCGTTGGAGATAATGGTAGAATTGATATTGTGGGCACAGAAACGGTGGTTCTATTTGGAGTAGACAAATCTACTTTCCAGAAGGAAAAATCATTACCTATCTCTCCTAATGCCTCTAATGCTCCGATAAAGATTAAGTCTTATATCGGTTAATTCGTTTCGTTGTGTATCCATTACATCAAGAACCATTAAGCCCTGGCAGTTAAGCCAGGGCATTCCTGATAATTTAGCTTTTTCTCTGAAAATAATCTGGTTATTTTAGTAGGTATATATTATGGAAGAAAAAACTGAAAGGAGGAAGAAAAATATGCCAAATTTTTTAGCAGGTTACAAAACAAAGACTAAACGTCCAGTAAGTTTTAGAACTGGAGAAGGAAGAGTTAGTTTCAATGCTCGAAGAAGCTCACAGAGAAGAAAAAGAGTTTCTTTTTAATATTCAAGTTAATTCTAGAATAAGCTGGGCAGAGTATCAGAATTATTTGTTAATCTTAATGTATCTAATAAATCCTAATTAAAATAATAATCGTTTTTAGTGTCAGGATTCAACTTCAGAGTATAACCTTCTTCCAATATAATCTATTATCGACAGATTTATAAGATAAATAATCTTCAGAATAATATGAGTTGGTTTGATGCTCCAGAAGACAGAAGAAAACAATATACTAATGTTCATATTTCTGGAAGTTTTGAAGATGCTGAAAGGGCAAAGGATAGAGCAAGAGCAAGAAGAAACGATGCAACCATATTCTTTTTATTATTTCTCTGTCTTATTGGTGGTTTCTTATTCTTTTATATTCATTCTTATGGAAGTGCTTTAATCCTCTGGGGATTTTTTGTTTTAATAATAGTTATCTTTTTCTTGTCTCAAAAACAAAAAAATAAGTATTCATCGTCTGAAAATTATGAGCATCACAGTCATAAAGGAAACCGTCATAGAAAACATTAAAATTCCAATCTTAAAAAGGTTGTCCTGCTGTGTGGCTACATCCCAAATAGATTTTTGAATAGAAATCTAGATCATTAAATGCAAAT
>JBBSYD010000055.1:0-6016 GCA_038045425.1 Nanobdellota archaeon
CATGTCATCCTTTCGCAGAATTCTCTGGACAGGGAACTCTGTACCAAACATGATATAACCAACAGAATTCCCTGTAGTTTAGAAATATAATTTACTTGTTTTTAACATCCTTCTTTATCATTTTTACAATCTCGGGAAATTCAGATATCTTAAAATGCCCATTCTTATTTTCATAAATAATAATCTTCGCATCTTTCAGTTTATTTGTATACTTTTCAGCATGATATAAAGGAACGCATTCATCATCTTTAGAGAATAATAAATATAAATTCTTAGAATTCTTCTCAACTAAAGACAAATTAGATTTAAGTCTAAATCCTCCAACCAAATCTTCCCTAAATAATTATAAATACTCTAAACTCTCCGAATAAACATGGCACTCCAAGAAATGATTCCCCTAACGAACATAAAAATGACCACTGAAAAAGCAGTAGCTCAAAAACCCTCAATGGAACAAAGAATAAAGGTTGAAAGCCCAGGAAAACCAATTCCTGCAGATATTATTGAAAGTAATGAAAAATCAGATAAAAAACCTAAAAAAACCTCCAAGTCAAAAAAACCTAAAGCCTCCCCTCAAACAATAATTAAAAACAAAGACTCAATTTTAATTATCACAGAAAAGCCCCAAGCGGCTCAAAAAATAGCCTCTGCATTGGGAGATGCAAGAAAATATACTTCTGAAGGAGCCTCATATTTTGAAGTCGAAAGAGAAGGCAAAAAAATCATTGTTGCCTCCGCCGTTGGACATCTATTCAATCTCGAATATCAAAAAGGACAAAAAGGCTGGCCAATATTTGACACAGAATGGAGACCTTCATATGCTGAAAAACAAGCATCTGCATTCACCAAAAAATATTATGACTTACTTAAAACTCTAGCTTCAAGAGCCCATACATTTATTGTAGCAACAGACTATGATATAGAAGGAGAAGTAATTGGATGGAATGTCCTCCGTTTTCTTTGTAAACAATCAGATGCAAAAAGAATGAAATTTTCCACACTTACCACAGAAGAACTCCAAAATGCATTCGACAATCCTCAACCAACAATGAATTGGGGAAATGCCTATGCCGGAGAATCAAGACATATTATTGATTGGTTATATGGAATCAATCTCTCGAGAGCACTAATGTCTGCAATAAAAACATCTGGCACATTTAGAATACTTTCAATAGGAAGAGTCCAAGGCCCAGCACTTAAAATAATTGTAGACCGAGAAAAAGAAATCACAAACTTCAAATCCGAACCCTATTGGCAAGCATTTGCTCAATCTAATAAAATAGTTCTTAAACATCCAGAAGATATCTTCGATAAAAAAATCCTTGATAAATTCAAAAATATAACTGAAGGAAATGCTGAAACCAAGAAATCAGAAGAACATACTCTTCCTCCCGTTCCATTTGACCTCACCTCACTTCAGAGAGAAGCCTATCGTCATCTGAAACTCACGCCATCTGAAACTCTCAAAATTGCACAGAAACTCTACCTAGAGGGAATAATCTCATATCCTAGAACCTCATCCCAAAAAATTCCAGAACAGATAGAACCTAAAAAGATTCTAAAAAAACTTTCAAAATTCTTTCCAGAAGTCAAACTTGCAACTCGTCCTAAACCAATAGAAGGTAAAAAGTCCGACCCCGCCCACCCCTCAATTTATCCCACTG
The DNA here is from genome assembly GCA_038045425.1 of Nanobdellota archaeon. Taxonomy (GTDB): domain Archaea; phylum Nanobdellota; class Nanobdellia; order Pacearchaeales; family GW2011-AR1; genus SICV01. The sequence goes on from JBBSYD010000055.1 coordinate 1,665, forward strand.
GAGAATACAAAGATATAGATGGAAAAGAAAAAGATCTCTATGAATTAATTGCAAAAAGATTCATTTCAGCATTCTCCCCAGACTTAATAACTGCCAATAAAAGAATTGTTCTTACAGCATTAGACTCCAAAGGAAATACCATAAAATATCAACTCCCTCCAAGAATAAAACAAATGGATGATGAGGCAGAAGAACTTGAAGCCGAAAAAGAAAAAGAAGTCACAATTAAGTTCAATGCATCAGCTCAAACCATTCTAGACAAAGGTTGGACTGCAGTTTATCCTTCAGATGTTCAAGAATCTGAACTTCCAGACCTTAATGGTAAAGTAAAAATAGATAAAATAGAATTTGAAGAAAAGAAAACTACTCCTCCAAACAGATTCTCCCCAACTTCATTAGTCACAATTCTTGAAAGAAAAAATCTAGGCACAAAATCCACACGTTCTAGTATAGTAGATATTCTATTCAATAGAGGGTATCTCGACGGTAAAAGCATTCAAGCCACACCCCTAGGAATGAAATTAATTGAAGCACTAGAAAAATATTCCTCCATAATTATAGATGAACATCTAACAAGAACATTGGAAGAAGAAATGGGAAAAATTCAAGAGGCAGTAGATAAATTTGAAGAAAAGAAAGATTTAGTTGTAGAAAAAGCAAAAAAGATTATTGAAGATATTTCAAAAGAATTCAAAGAAAAAGAAAAAGAAATCGGAGAAACTCTCAAAGAAGGTCTAACAGAATTAAGAAAAGAACAAAATGAATCCAACACACTTATGCCCTGCCCAACTTGTAAGAAGGGTAATCTTAGAATAATGTTTTCAAAAAAAACAAGAGGATATTTCATATCTTGCTCGGCATATCCAGAATGTAAACAAATATATCCTACTCGTTCAAACTCACTTATAAAAAAAGTAGACGACAAGTTCTGTGAAGCCGATAAATTCCCAAAGCTCCTAGCAATAAGAAAAGGAAAAAGACCATATGAGTTTTGTTTCAATCCCGATTGCCCAATTGAAAAAGAAAAAAGAGAAAGTTATGAAGCAAAGAAATCAAACAAAGAAGATAATAAAGAAGATTAAATTACTTCAAAATATTCATAACTCTTCTTTTAAGAGCTAGATCTTTTTCTCGAACTATCTTTTGTATTTCTTCGTCACGAACCTTTAATTCAAGACCTACATTTAATCTATTTTCAGAGCATCCTTTACTAACCAGTTCTTTTATTAATTCAAAAGCTTCTGACTTTCCAACATTTCTAAACTCATATGTATGAAAATAATCTGATGTTCCATAACCCCAAGGTTTTTCATCCTTTTCAACTTCAAACTGATTTACAACTAAATATTGCTTTCTACTTTCAATTACTCTATTTAAGTCATCCTCATGAATAGGCAATTTTGCAAATATTCTTGCCCCTTGAATAAAGCTTTTTACTAAAGCATCCCATGAATTAAAATCCTTCATCCCCTCTATATTCGGACTATCGGTTACAACTCCAGAAGAAGCATGATATGGTCCATAGATTTGAATTCTTCCTTCAACTCCTAAAACATTATCCATAAATATTGGTCTAAATAACCTATATCTAGTGTCTAGAGGATACCATGGTTGTATCTCTCCTTTTATTTTATTAATTGCCATTATTTATTTCCCTCCCTCAATACTCAGTTTCTCTAATGTATCATTTGTAGTAATTACCCCTAGAACCCTTGCTCTTTTTTCTTCATACTTTTTAGCTAAATCTAAATGTTCTTTAACATAACCTATTGCTTCATTTTCAGTTTGCATTTTAAAAAATTCATTTTTCAGAGCATATTTAAAATCCTTATCTGAAAGCTCAACAAAAGTAACAGGAAAGAATCTAGCTTCCCGCATACTTATCGTATCTGTTCTAGCTAATCCATTTGGAAGGCTATTTTTCTTAAAAAATCCATTTGTTCCTTGGTCTCCAACAACCACTCCATGACCCTTATAGAATTCAAAATTTGGATTAAATCTATAATCATTTCGGATTACTTCTAAAACAGATAATCCACTAAAAGTACTTCTTGCTTCATCTAATTCTTGATAAGCATAAGTCAGACTAGTATCAAATAATCTTGGCGGCTCACTTAGTCTAAATGTTCTAGCTGGAGAATTATAGCCTGGATGTGTTTGATAACGAATATAATCTCCCAATTCTGCAGCAAAGAACTCTCCACTAAAACCAGAAATATATAAGAGATTTGAAGGTATTGTTTTAATTCGAGTTGTCATTTTACCTTTACCTCCAAATTCAATTTTCTTTCAAGTTTTTCCAATTCATTACTTTTATAAAATTCAGAAGAAACAAAATTAGTATATCCTTCAGGTTTAATCAAAAATAGTTCGTAATTCCCATTATACATAATATGCAATCTTTCAACACGACTACCTTCTAACTTTGAAACAAATGCGACCCTTGGAGTAAGATTATTAGTACATTTTTCACTCGCATAACATCCTCCTAAGAAAAAACCAACTACTCCTGCCACTATATAAGGTATTACTGATAATTCAGATTTTTTTTGTTCTATCATTTTAATATCCTCTTCTCCTCATAACTTTTTCCATTTCCTTTAATCTTGCAAATTCTTTTTTAGGTATGGACGCATAAGAAACTGCTAAAATGCAGGGATTTATTTTTTCTTCTATTTCCCTATCTACGCATCCAATGGTGCGAATAGTTTGAAGATCGTTTTCAAAAACATAAGCATTTACTGCTCCTTCAATGCCTCTTCTGTAGGTTATTAGCATATCTTGACCAACGCGCAGGCACGCTTCTCTCCATGCAACCCTTTCATTATGATCTCTGGCCTTAAAAAGAAGATATCTTCCAAAACCAATGACATTATCTACTTCATCCTCTGAAAGTCTATCTCCTAAAGGAGCCCCAGGTAAAAATTGAGTATAGAGAGAAAAAGGACGTTTTCTTTCATTAGAACAATCATTCAATATTATAGTTTTTGGGTGTTCTGGCACCAATTCAGCTTCTACAGGATGTTGCTCCCCATCACGATCATTTACAAAAAAATATCGTTCTGGTTTATGAGGATAATTTATCCAACTTCCAAATGTTGTTAAGCATATGGGGAAAATATCCGATACTCTTTCTAACCATTCTTTTCTCTTATGGGGATTTTTTATATTCCATTGTTTTCTTTCCATTTGTGTTTTTCCTTATCATTTTATGTTAAAATGATACCACTCCCTAGTTAGTAACATAATTAAACTTATTCTTTAAATTATTTAATAAAATGACAATATTTATATATTATATGTAACTATCTTAAAAATGAAAGAAAATAACCCTCCAAAACAATTCGGACTTGATTTAAAAGATAGAAAAATACTCTACGAATTAGATAAAGACTGTAGACAATCCTGTCCTAAAATAGCAAAAAAAGTTGGACTTTCAAGTGAAGTAGTAAATTATAGAATAAATAGACTTGAAAAAGAAAAAATAATAACCCAATATCAAGTCTGTTTAAACCTCTCTAAATTAGGATTAACTCAATTCAAAATACTTCTCTCTTTTCAACACCTAAAATCGGAAGAAATAAATAAAATAATTGATGAAATGAAAAAAGATAAAAAAGTTCTATGGATAGTTTCATGTAAAGGAGATTGGGATTTATCAGTTGCAGGAGAAGTAGAATCTCTCTCAGAAATAGACGTATTTAAGAATAAAATATTGAGTCTATTTGAAGGACATGTAGAAAAAAAAGGAATTTCCATATGCACCGAAGCAGACGTATTTAATAGAGATTACTTAATTTCTCAAAAAGCTTATCCTGAAAGAACTAAAAAACTTGTAGACTCTCAAAAAAGAGAAGAAATAGACGCTTTAGACTTAAAAATAATAAAAGAACTTGCAGAAAATGCAAGAAAATCTATAGTAGATCTCGCTGAGAAATTTAATTCAACTCCTAGAGTTATAGACTATAGAATAAAACAACTAATAAAACTCAAAATTATTACTGGATTCAGAATAGCCATAGACTATGAAAAACTAAATATAAAATTTTACAAAACTTTCTTCTATTTAGATGCTCCAAAAGAAAACAGATTAAATGAATTAATGAACTTTCTAAAATATAATAAAAATGTAATCCATAACTTAAGAGTTTTAGGCAACTGGGACCTAGAACCTGAATTTGAAGTCTCATCAGAAGAAGAATTTGATAAACTTCTAACTGAAATAAAAGATAAATTTTCAGATATTATAAAGAATATAGAAGTAATCACAATTTCAAAAGAACATAAATTTGTTTACTTATAGAGAGCTTTGAATAACCCTCCAATTTCATAATTCTAAGAGGGTTTTCAAA
>JBBSYD010000056.1:0-1003 GCA_038045425.1 Nanobdellota archaeon
TGAGGTATTTACTTCAGGCTGTGCAACCATAATTAGCCTATAATATATTAAACCGCGTTAGTTATCAAGGCTGTAATAATAAATTCAATGCGTAAAGTTTTCTGCTCTTTGCGTTTCGGAGGATGATTTTTCACATATTCTTGACGAGTCTTCTTCCCAATAAATGCACAAACCGACTCATATAAAAATGGCAATAAACGCCATGAGAAGCAATACATGGGAGAATAAAATTCTAATCAATGTTATTGAAGAATAGTGGAACAACTTTATTTGAAAAGCCAAATGGAATTCCATTCGCTAGAGAAATTCTATACTCAGCATTGGCTAATTGCTCATCACGTTCGCGTCTTGATATGGCAGACGTTATAGAATCAAATTCTGGGCTATCCGAAAAAAGTCCTAATATTGTACCAGGGGGATATAAATTAACTACATCTGCATATTTGGTATCAGTTGCTATTTTTGCTCTTGGAATTCTTAACCAAGGCAATGTCTTGTATGTACGATGAATGACCTGTGATAATATGGACTCTCCTATTTTTACCGACTCTGTTTCCTTTGTCGCTTTAATATCTTTTGTTAAATGGTCATACTGACTCTGAGTTAATCCACCAAAAACATTCGTTAACTGATTTGTATCAGAATTTTTAAAAGTAATTGGTAAAACATATACATATTTTCCGACAAATTTATATACACCATGAAAATCAAATGCATCAAGTTGTTCTGATGTTAACGAAATATGTCCTGCTAAATCAGCAGTTGAATTATTCAACAATTCAAATCTAAATTGAGATTTTGTGCCTGATTCAATTAATGTTGGATGTTCATAGTATTTTAGGGCAGTTAATCTGTTTAAAGCTCCAGTATCTACATAGTCTGCTGGTATTTCAGTTGGGTTTTCCGCCGTGCCGCCCTCTATATATCGTATCCAACCAGAGTTTTCGACAAAGACATAGCGAACGTTCTCATCTTTTTTGTTATAGCCATATTGGATAACTTC
>JBBSYD010000057.1:0-17385 GCA_038045425.1 Nanobdellota archaeon
TCGAGCGTGTGAAATTGCATTTACTTATTCTGTTTATATTAAACCTGAAGAAGCTAAGAATATGGTAAAAAAGGCAAAGGAATTGGGAATTGAATTGAGTATCCATGCTCAGTATTTTGTGAATCTTAATTCTGAAGATAAGACAAAGAGAGAGGCAACGAAGAAAAGAATTCTTGATTGCTGTAGAATTGGAGAATTACTTGAAGCAAAAATTGTGGTGTTTCATCCGGGGTATTATAGTAATAAAGGAGTTGATGAGAAAAGTAAAGAAAATAGTTATCAGAATATTAAAAAAGGAATTTTAGAAATAATGGAAGAGATAAAGAAACAGGGATGGAAAATTAAAATTGCTCCTGAAACTATGGGAAAGATTAATGTTTTTGGAAGCAAAGAAGAAATTTCTAGGCTTGTTAAGGAAACTGGATGTTGTTTTTGTATTGATTTTGCTCATGTTCTTGCTCGTGAGAAAAAAATAGATTATGATAAAATTATTGAATTATTTCCAGAGAAAGAATGGCATTGCCATTTTTCTGGAATTGTATACGGGGAAAAGGGAGAACAACACCATAAGAAAACTGAAAAGAAAGAATGGGCTGAGCTATTGAATCATTTGCCTAGAGATAAGCACGTTAGAATAATTAATGAAAGTCCAGATATGATTGAAGATAGTGTTGAGGGATTGAGGTTATGGAGATAAGTTGTTTAAATAGAATTGGAAAGTTATTATCTGATTTTTGATTGAAAGATGATTTATTTGTTGAAGATATTTTAGAGGAGGAGCATAAGTATTATTGAACTCTAGGAAGGATATTGAGAGCTAGGCAGTGAATTAACTTATTTAGACTTGCCCTTTGGTTTTGGCCTGGACTCTTCTCTAGTCCATCCTTGTTCTACATATGGAACTAGATTTTTAGTTACTAAGTCTGCACTAATATAGGTTATTCTATCTGAATGCGAATAGGCTTCTAAGGGTTCATAGCGGTTTATTCCTGAATGAAGAATCATTCTAAGGTCTTTTCTCTGATGAAGTTCTGAATAAAGTTGAGAAACATCTTCTTGTACTGGATGACCAATAATAAAGTTATAATCACTTAATCTTCGGGCTAATGCCTTGAGATTATTTAGTCTATTGTCATAGTGAACTGTATGCCCTCTTGATTCTAATTGCGCTTTCCATTGAGAAATCACTCCCTCTGCAGTAGGATGGTCTTTGTCTAATATTAAAATTTTCATAGACTGAGAATTGAAAATGGTTTTATAAGAATTGTGGTGATTATATTTAAGGAATTTGATGCTCTTGATATTCTGTCTTAGGTATTGCAGAAATTCCCTGATAATCGTAATTTTCTGGATTTGCTTGCGTTAGAAAATCTTCCAATCTTTTAGAAAGGTCTGAATAGTCTCTTGCTAATCTTTGTGTATCTCTTTTTGTTAGAACGGCATGATGACTCTCACGATAATCTTCAATTCTTGAAATAATAGTTTGAACTAAGTCCTTAGGAAAAACTACTCTTTTTAATTCTGGAACAAAATATCTAGCTCTTAATTCCAAGAGAGAAGTTGTTGAATTCCCAGTCCCTTCTAAACTGCCATGTCTTAAAAAAGAGATAAGTCTACCTAAGGTATATTTTTTTGAAAAATCCCCTATTTTTAAGATAGACAGTGTACTTGAACTTTGTTGATGATAAACCTCCTTTGTTAGAAAACAGTCTAATGCATATGCTTCGGCTGAAGAAAGAGGAACTCTAGAAATGTCACATAATCGAAGCTTTAAATGCTCCAAATATTCTCGACGGGAAGGGGGTAAACTTTCAGGTTTTACTCTGTTTAGAATTAAACTAATCATTGGAACTGGAAGTTGATGCCCATTTACTGGATAGGTTTTTTGTGTAGCATAAAATTGAATTTTTTTTGAGGGACATTTTGGAGATTGATGTTGTTTGTGTTTTATTGAATAGAGAGAGTTTTTAAGATTTGCTATGAATCTGATTTTTTTTGTCTTTCTAGATAATAATTTATTTGATAAACATTTCCTTCAGTTAAAGGATCTCTGTGATTTAGTAGTCTATATGCCTTTAGAAATTCGGGATTTCTTGAGAATCCTAATTCCTGAAGAAGTGATTTTACTTCGCTTGCAGACATATATCTTTGGTGTTCTCCGTTTATCCAATATTGTCTTTGAGGAGGAGTTTCACGAGTTAGGATAACTAAGGGAGGAGTATTTTCTCTTCTTTCTGGAATTTCATCTTTTTTTCTTTTTGGTAAAAAATACATATTAGTTTAATCCTCCAGTATTTACGTAGGGTTTTTGAATATCTTTATCATGGAATAATTTTCTTAATCCTTGGATTATTTTAGGAGCATGAGTTTTTCTTTGAGAAATGGCAAGAGACATACTTTCTGGGAGAATTCTTGGAAGTAAAATAGGTATCTCTTCTTGTGTAAATCCTCTGTCCAGGGATTCATAGATTTGGCTTAAATCTGAGTAGGATAATCTTTGAAGAGCTCCAGCTCTTCCTTTGTAGTATATAGTTATAGGTGATTTAGCGAATCTTTTTTTATTTTGGGTACGCTTTTCAATTGCCGAATCCTTACAAGTAAGTCCTCCAAAATATTTAATGTCTGTTGAAGAAAAAGAGGTACTTGCTCCTCTATTTATCAAGGCTACTTCGCTAGGATTTAGATTTATTTTTTCATGGACTAAAGAATGAAGTCCGGAATTGGCAAGATGTAAATATGCAACTGGTCCTTCTGAATATCCTACTCTTTCTGCTAATTCCTGGAATGATGCTTTTTCTCCTTTTTCTTGGGCTGAAAAATATTCTCTTAAAAGTAAGGGAATTCTTTTAACTGGAGTTCTACCTGTTTCTAACTTTCTTCTTGCTAAAGTTTTTTCTACTTTTGTTTCTACTGAATCTCCTTCCTGAATATGAGTTCGAGATTGAACATAGTTAGTAAGAAGATTTACTAATTGCTGGACTTGGTCTCTTTTTTGAGCATACTCTTGTTTTCTTTTTTGTTTTAGTTGTTTTCTATAGTGATGTAGTCCGTAACCTTTTATATATTGGTCTACGGCTTGTTTTTCAATTGAAAACTTTTCTGCAATTTTACCTGTGGAATATCCTGCTAGAATCATTGCCTTAAAATCAGGATTTTCATGTTCTTCACTTTCTTGTAAAGCTTGTTCTAGATCGTGTCTATGAAATCTATTTAGAGGAGCTTCTTGTTGAAATATTTCTCCTTTGCCTAGGTTTATTAGAATACAGCAAAATGAATAGGGAGTATAACCAAATTTCTTTCTCACTCTGAATAAATGTTCTTTTCCTTTTTCCACTTCTTCTAAATGGGCGAGCAGTCCTTTGTGTCTTAATGCCTTAAAAGAGAGTCCTCTGGATGCGAGTGCTTTATATAAATAATAGTGAGTAGTTTTTAGAGTCTGTTGAATTTTAGTTTCTGAATATCCGTTTCTTGCTAGATGAACGATTGTGTCGATATAATCATCAACGGCATAGAGCGCTTGTTTTTTGAAGTTAGAAGTCATTTTAGGTATTAGATATTCTATTTAATTCTGATTCCATGAAAACAAGTTTTTCTAGAAATATATTCATAGATGATTGAGAAATTCTTAAATGATTTACATTTTCATAGACGGAGATGAAATTGGCTCTAATTTCTGAAGAACAAGAGGCATAACCTGGAAGATAACTTGGACTAGAAAATAATTTTATTATCTTTGCGAGAGGTAAACGACTGGCTCTAAGTCTTAATGAAACGTAGAGTTCTTTGAATGCTTCGAAGTCTTCTCGGGTTTCTATGTTGGTCATTTTATCTCTTTCCCTCCAGATAACACCCAATTAACTATGCTATCAGTGTGCGTATAATCAAATAGTCTTATCCCATTCATTGATTCATATGTACTAAAATCTCCAGGTATTACTAAAGCGACTTGCAGATGTGGAAACAATTTAAGATACTCAAATACTCTTTTTTGTCCAATAACACTTGGGTAGATAAGTAATATGTCTTTTTGAGGAAGTAATGCTTCTAGGGTTTCCTTGTTTTCTTCAAATGAACCATAGTGGTCACTCATAAAATCATAATATTCAACTTTAGGATATTTCTTAAATTTAAGAGCTAAACGCTCTCTTATGTATGTTGAAAAAAATCTTTGATAGTCAAAATGTAAGACTCGGATTATGTTGCTGTTTGTCATTTTTATTTACCTGCCCTTGATAATTTATTTAATGCTTTTTCCATTCTGACTAATTCTTCTAATGCGTCGCTCATGGTTCCCCCAGGTATTCTAATAAACTCACTATTTTCCGTTTGAGATAAAAATACTTTTCTGATAAAACAAAACTCATTGTCAAAAGCTAATTCAAAACGCTCATCTTTTTCCCCTGTTGAATGATATCTAGAAACTAATTCTGAATATAATTTTTTATAGGCATTTAAATCTTGGCGATATTCTATGTCTGTCATTTTTATTTACTCCTCTCAAGATAATTATAACATTTTCTAAGGTTGGCGCAAGTAGTAGCCTGATTTCCTTCAAGCGCAGAGTAATCATATATGCAATCAAGCAAAAGATTAACTTTGAATCGTTTAGTGCAAAGATTTTCCGAAACCTCACCTAAACAATCTCCCATTTCAGAAGCAGTTAAATCTGCCCTTTCGCCATATTGCGGAGAGGATAATTCATATAATGAAAAATAGCCTCCAGCTAAATTAACTGCTTTTATACTCTTTTGTAATTCTCTATAGAATCTTCTCTCTTCTGCAGGAAACAGAAGGCAATCATCATCTCCAAAGAAAAATGAACTTTCATTTGTACGTTTTAGGACTTTAGTTACTAATCTTTTTAGAGGTTTAACACAAGATTGACGTTCTATAAATAATATGGGGTTTGGATATTCTCTGATTAAGCGATCTAAATTTCTAAGGTATTCTCCGTGCAAAGCTGATGCCTTTCCTTTTTCAAACTCTCTTTCTGAGAGATAACTCGTCTCAAAATAAAGGGGATGAACAATTACAACTGGTTTTGTCTGTTCTGAGTGATTAAGAGGAAACAAAGTTAATTTATGCTCTCCTGAAGCAATTTGAAGTCTCATTCTTATTTATCCTCCTTGAAGTTCATTCGTCTTTGTCTGTCTAAAGCCAGGAGTTTAGCTCTTGCTTTATCTGGACTTTGACGCGTTGTGTTTAGAATATCTAAGATTCTGATTAGAATTTCCTCATAGGTTTCTCTTGGATAGAGTTGAAGATGGTCTAATCTTTCTTTTGTTGAGTTTGATAGCTTTATCGTCGATACTTTTTGCTTGTTCTGAATTGCTACTACTTTCGCTTGAGGGAGAATTTCGTCCATGCTGGTATACCCTAGAGTACCTTTTTATACCTTTCGTAACTTTATAGTTACACTATTACCATAACCTTTATATACACTCAAAGAGAAGAATGATTAATTAAATTTTTACACCAACTATGGAATTCAAAAAAACCTTGGTTTCACTTGTATTTTTGGTTGCTTTTGCAGTCCTGTTCACAGGAATTGCAAGCGCAGATACAGAACTAGTAGTGGAAGTTAACGGCCTAAGAATGGACTCAGTTCATTCCGACTATAACATCTCAGCTTCGGCTGGGGAAACACTACCGGTTAGAGTATTTTTCGCAAGCGACGAAGATTTCAGTGACGCGAGAGTAAAGCTTTGGGTTTCTGGTGACAGGGATTATTCTGTTTCCTCAGAAAGAATCGATGTTTTTGCAGGTACAATTTACAGTAAATTGTTTTCTGTAACTATGCCTACAAATATTGATCCTAGGGAACAATTATTCTTGGAAGTCTCTATCGAGGTTCCAGGAAGCGGAATAGTATCTAGTTTTGAAGTGCCATTGTCAGTTCAAAGAAACTCCTACACAGTAGATTTCTTGGACGTATTAATGGACTCAAGAGTAAATGCTGGTTCTAATGTCCCTGTAGACATTGTGTTGAAAAATCTCGGCGGACATTTCGCAGAGGACACATTTGTTAAGGCATCCATTCCTGCATTAGGAATAGAGAGAACAGTATATCTCGGAGACCTTTCACCAGTAGACCAAGCAGATCCAGACAAAGAAGATGCAGTTGAGAAGAGAATGTATTTAAGCATTCCTTCTAATGTTGCAAGTGGATTGTACACAATCCAGTTTGAAGCATACAACTCAGATTCTACTGCAACAGTAAGCAAAAAAGTTTACGTTGTAAGTTCAGCAAGTGGAAATAGTCAGGTTGTTTCATCTACAAATTTGAAGAAATTCAATGTAGGAGAAACTGCTAGCTATTCATTCACCCTAGTGAACTCTGGAGATCAGATAAAAGTATATAACGTTGCAATTGAAGCACCTGCTGACTTAACCGTCACCGCAGATGATTCAGTTATTGTAGTTCCTGCAGGTTCAAGCCAAACTGTTACTGTTAAAGCAACAGCGGCTAAATCTGGAGACTACTCATTCGTTGTAAACGTAATGTCTGATGGAGATCTCGTTAAGAAAGAGAGCTTTGTAGCAGAAGTTGAAGGAAGTAAATCTATCGGAGGAACTAACGCGACATTAATTTTGACCGTTGTTCTTGCAATAGTATTTATCGTTCTTCTCGTTGTGCTCATTGTTCTTTTGACAAGAAAACCACAAAAAACTGAAGAGTTCGGAGAGAGCTACTACTAAAAGTTAGTTTATTTTTTTTATTTTTTTTATTAACTTTTAAAAACTCTCCATTTTTATTTTAAACCCTAAATAAAGGGTATAAGTCTTGAGTGCATCAGGGGGCTGGAAGAGAGCTATTCGTTGATGTTTATTTTTAGGTATGTAATGTATCTGAAATATCACTTTTTAGCTAGTAATACTACAAAATGTTCTTCGGATTTTAATTTGACTTGTTTTATTTCGCTAAAACCAACCTTCTTTAACATATCTTCTAGTTCGCTCAATGAAAGAAGATAAGTCATGTTTGGAAGACCTTCTTCCTTACCATTTGTATCACGTAAAAGCATGGAAGATTTTCTATAACCTTCTTCCTTCTTAATTTCCGTATAGAATAATAAGTCTGAAACATTTTTATTTACAACTATTTTTCCAACAAGAGATTTACCTGGAAGTTCATCATCTTTAAACTTATCAATATAAAGATAACCTCCCTTTTTGAGCAGGTTATAGAATATTTTTAAGGTTTTTTCATAAATCTCTTTATTTCTTACAGGGTCAACTTTGTTAGGTTCATTCCAACCACCAGCGGCAAAAATGAATGAATTACCTCTACAAAAAGCCATATCATAATGATTATCAGGAAAGTTCCCAGGTATTTTAAGCCAGGTCAATTTTTTGCAATGTGCTTTAACTTTCATTTTACTTGCCTTACTATTAAATTCTTCAATTTCATCATCCATCGCATCCATAAAATCAAAAGAATACCCTTTTTGAGCTAATTCTAATGACAAAAACCCAGTTCCAGCAGATAAATCGATATAGTTTGAATCTTTATTCAATTTTATCTCTTTTAACATTTTTTCAATCTCTATGACATATTTTGGTGCATCATACATCAAATTGTAAAGACAAATATCCCAGAGCTTTGCAAAGCTTGGTTTCTCCTTGAATACAAAATTATTAATTATGGTTTTCTTCATTTTAACATTCACTTTTTTGCCAACCAAACTACAAAATGTCTTTCAGTTCTTAATTTGACCTTTTTTACTTCACTAAACCCTACTTCTTTCAAAAGGTCTTCCATCTCATCCTCAGTTAAATCATAAGCCATATTTGGAAGACCTTCTTCCTTACCATTTGTATCACGTAAGAGCATCTGTGCATATCTTACTCCTTCATCAGGTCTTCTTTCAACATAAAATACAATATCTTTCTTTTCGTTATTTGACTTATTTATTAATCGTGCAACAACTTTTTTTGCGGGAACTTCGCTATCTTTAAACTTATCAATGTATAGATAACCTCCTTTTTTGAGTAAATCAAAATAAACCTTTAATGTGTCTTTATATGCTTTGATACTTTTCTTTTTATCAACCTTTATTTTCTCATTCCAACCGCCTGATGCATAAATGAATGCGTTTCCTCTATTGAACATCATGTCAAAACTATTTTTCTTGAAATGCTTATCTAAATGAAGCCAATCACTTATGATAGTTTCATGTTCAATACCTCTTTCTTTTAATTCACTTACGAAAGGTTTAATCATATCTTTACTTTTATCTGATGTAGATAATGAGTATCCTCTTTCAAGCAGTTCTGCGCAGAAGAATCCTGGACCAACACAACTGTCAAGAAGTTTTGATTTCTTACTTATTCCTAGATTCTTGAATAATTCTACAATTTCATCAGCATATTCTTCTACATCGTAAAGCAAACGATATTCGCATAATCTCCACAATTCTGGGAAACTAGGTTCACGTTCAACAGTAAGTTCTTCACTCATTCCTTTATCGGAGAGATATTTTATTGTTGTTCCAGTTGCTAGATATTTTGCAGAATTAGGTCCGAGTGGAACATTCATAAATTTAAATGAACCTTCATCTCTTTCTTGGAGCATAAGTTTTACGTACAATTCTGCACCACGAGTAACGGCGTCATCGCACATCGCAGGAGTTAACATTACAAGAAGTCTATGTTTTGCATTTGACATAGGATTCAAAACCTTATCATTAACATATTTGTAATTTACGCTCTTAGCTTTTCCGAATAATTCTGAAATAAACTGACAAACTTCCACAGTGCAGAATTTGCCTCCTGTTTTAGAACCAAAGGTATCAAATCTGCATGTTTTTATTTCTTGGTTATCTAATGCATTTATTGATAGTTCCCAAGAACCATCTTTAAGAGGAATATAATTTACTATTCCATCAAAATAATCTCTGTTTTCTGCAATAAACTGTTTGAATTTAGCTCTCAAAGATTTTTCATTAAAATATTTTTGATTTATATTGTCTAATACATCTTGCTCGGTTAAATTGTATCTTTTTAAGATTTCAGAATATATCTTTGGCAATTTTGGTTGATTAAACTGTTCAACTAATTCCTTTTCATAATCTTCTGCTGTTCTCTTTTTAATGTTTGCAGGTGATAATCTTAATTCATTTATTCCAGTTGTATCGTTAATTATAACGGACAATTTTGCTTTAATATTCTTTTTCTTCAAAGCTGAAACAATTTCACATCCCATTTCCCAAGTAAACAAGGGGAAACTTGTCATACCGAATTCATCCAAAAGACCGTGTAATCTTTCAGGTAGCAAGGGTTTTATGCTTGGGAAGAATTTATCTTCTTTGACATCAGGAATTCCTAAGAAGTGTCCTGCCATAATTATAATTTCAGTATCAGGAGAGTTAGAAACTGCCGCCTCTATTTTTTCAAGAATTTGTTCCCTTGAATTTACAGTTGACAAATTTTTATAGTAAACTACATCTTTAATAGGTTCAAGATGGGGATTAATAAGTTTACCTTGTCTTTTATCCATAAAGAACTTCAATTCCTGCAAAAGAGTATTAACATCAGATTCATCATTGTAAACTCCAAAACTAGCTCTTACTGTTTCAGAGCCAATAAAATCAATTAGCGGAAAAGCACAATGGGAACCATGACGTATGCAAATTTTATGTTTATCCAGATATTCCCCTATTTCCTTTGTAGTAATGCTTTTCGCAGTAAAAGATACAACTCCTATTCTTTTATTTTTATCAGAAGGTCCATGAATTTTTATTCCTTCAATAGAACTAAGTCCTTTAATTAATAAATTTCCGAGTTCCATTTCATGTTCTTGAATATAATCAAATCCAACTTTTCTAATGAAGTTTACTGCTTTTGAAAGACCTACTATATTAGAGGTATTGGGTGTTCCGCCTTCAAGAATAACTAATCCTTGCTTGAAATCAATAACCATATCGTACCAATCTTCTCCTTTAACAAGAGAAACACTCTTGACAGTTCCACCTCCTGCTTTAACTGGTTTGAGATGAGGTATCATTTTCTTTGAAATATAAAGAACTCCAACACCGCAAGGACCATACATTTTATGACTTGAAAATGCATAAATATCACAGTTAATCTTTTTTACATCTACTGGAAGATGTGCTACTGCTTGTGCTCCATCAACAAAATAAATTATCTCTGGATGTTTCTCTTTCAGAAATTTGCCTATTTCTTCAACTGGATTAATACTTCCCAAAACATTAGATACATGATTTAAAGCCAAAATCTTAGTTTTCTTAGTTATTGCCTTTTTGATAAGTTCAATATCAACAACGTAATCTTTCAATTGAACAACTTTAAGTTTTGCTCCTTTTTTTATTAGCTTTTCAAAAGGTAGGAGGTTTGAATGATGTTCTGAAATAGGCAATATTATTTCATCGCCCTTTTCAATCAAATGTGCAATCGTATCAACTGCTAAGTTTATAGAATCCGTTGTGTTGCCTGTAAATACTATCTCCTGGTCATTTGCTCCTATAAATCTTGCAATATTATCTCTTGCTTCTTCAATCCATCTTTTGTTTTTATCTGCAACTATATGAGAACCTCTGTTTGGATTGCCTCTAAACTCCAATATCTGCTCTACTGCTCTTACTACCTCATCTGGAACCTGTGTAGTCGCCGCATTATCCAAATATATAAGATTATTCTTCCTGAAAAATTCAAATTTTGATTTTATATCTACTTGGGTCATAAGGATTAAGAGTATCTTCTTTTTTTAAAGGTTTTCTAATACATTTTTTATCAAATAATTTTCAAATAGCTTTGCCGACAAACCAAAAACGGCCTAAAAATGTGACGTATTTTACACACAAAAATATATATTTTATATACATGCTCCTCGTGAGAACGTATACATCCTAAACCTTAGGTTTAAACCCTCTGCGCTGATTTGAACCCAACAAATTTATACCTTCTACAGATACTATCTTTATTTGAACCGGAAAACCTAAAGATTTTCTATGCCTCCGATATAGTCATGCCTTGAAAGAGGAATTTTTGAAAGATATAGACATTATATCTTCAATATTGCAATCATCTTTAAGAATGATGTTTCTTGAAAAAGAGAATGAAATACAATAGTATACCTGAATTGATGGGTGGTAAATCTGGAGTTAGAATCGGGGTTGATATGGATGATACCTTCTTTCCGTTTGTTGGTGGGCTTGTTGAATGGCATAATCGGGCATATGGTACTGATTGGACTATTGGACAGTTTAATACATATAAATTTTCTCAGGTGCCTGGATTTCCTGTGAATGCAGAAGAAAGGGTAAGAGAGTATTTAGAATCAGATTTTCATTGGAATCTTGCTCCTCTAGAGGGAGCAGTTGAGGGAATTAGAGAACTGGCAAGTAGAAATGAATTATTCTTAATGACTTCAAGAAATGGGAAGTATAGAGATAGAACTTTGGAGTATATTAATAGACAATTTGGCGATGGAGTGTTTAAAGAGCATTTTTTTACATATAATCATTATACTAAAGATGGAATTGGAACGAAAGCAGAGATGTGCAGAGAAGAGAATATAGGGATTGTTATTGAAGATACTGTTGAAAATGCCCAGGAGTTATGTAATGGAAGAGTCACAACCATTATGATTGATTGGCCGTGGAATAGAGAATTTAGAAATTCAAAGGCATTTAGGGTTAGAGGATGGATATAGGGCATTAGAGGAATTTTTAAATAGCTCTAAAATCTTTGAATTTGAATGACTTACATAAAGAGGATGGTTATGCATGGTTTTAAGAGCTTTGCGAAAAGAACTGAAGTAGTATTTGATCAAGGAATTAATGTTATAGTAGGGCCGAATGGTAGCGGGAAATCTTTGAGTTATGGTGAGATTGTTACGCTTGCAGATGGAAATGAAATTGAAATTGGAAAACTTGTTGAGCAAGAAATTTCAAAATCTTCGCAAATAAAAACACTTGATGATGGTATTTATGTTGATGGAAATGGCGAATTTGAAATAATTTCTCTGAATAAAGAAAATATGAAAATTGAAAGCAAGAAAATTTCTAAATTTATTAAAAGAGAAGGTGAAGAGATTTATAGAATAAGGACGAGAAATGGAAAGGAATTGAAGGCAACTGGATGTCATCCAGTAATGTCTTTTGTTGAGGGAAAAGTTGAAAGCCAAGTGATAAAAAACTTAAGAGAAGGAGATGTGATTGCTTCGCCGAGAGAGATAAAAATTGAGGGTAAAAATATCTGCTCTGAAGAGTTTGCAAGATTAATAGGGTATATAATTGGTGATGGATATATTGCTAAAGATAGAATAGAATTTGTAAATAACGATAAAGAAATTATTGAAGATTTTAAAGAAATAGTTAGCGAATTAGGTTTTAGTTATAAGGAAAGAATTGATAAAGGAGTAAATAGAATTTATATAAGAGATAAAGAATTTGTTGAGAAAATTAGAGGGATGTTTATCAAAGGGTATTCTGAAAGCATAACTTCTGGAATAAAAAAAATACCTAATTTATTCTTACAGGGAAATAAAACTATTATTTCTAATCTTCTTTCTGGGCTTTATGATACTGATGGAAGCGTAAGAAAAGATATTGAAGTAATTGAATATTGCACTAAAAATAAAGATTTGGCGAGACAAATACAAAATTTGCTTTTGAGATTTGGAATTCTATCTAAAATTAAAAAAAGAATGTGTTGTGCAACTAATACTGAAAATAAAACTCAGAGGGAGTATAATTATATATACATTTATGGACATGAGAACTTAAGGAGATTTGAAAAGAATATTAACCTTAAATGCAAGCATAAACTGGAAGTTCTTACTAAACATATCTTAGAGGTTAAAGAAGAAAATTCTAATGTTGATTTGTTGCCAAAGGAGACTAATCTATACGTTAAAAGACTTGCAGGGCTGTTAGGAATTCAATTAAAGCCGATTAGAAAAGAATATCCTGCACTTATGGCTTACTCTGAAGATAGATGTCTACCAACACGAAAAGGAATAGTAAATGCATTAAAATTGTTTGAACAAAAATATTCTTTGCTTCAGGAAAGTTATCATGAACTTAGCAATTCTCCCGCGTGCCTGATTGAAACTATGGATAACATGAATATTTCTGGGCAGGAGGCATCAAAACAAATAGGATTAAGTAGGGGAGTAATAAGAAATCGTTGGGCAACGAGAATGTATAATCCTCGTCCACAAAATTTACAAAAGTTTTATTCATTTATTAAAGAAAGTTTGGAATTAAGAATAGAAAAAGCCAGAGAATTAATTATTTTACTTAAAAATCTTGCAAATTCTGATATATTTTGGGATGAGATTGTTTCTATTGAAAAACTTGAGAAGGAAAAATATGTTTATGATTTAACTATTGAAGATAATCATAATTTTATTGCTAATAACTTGTTTGCTCATAACTCTAATGTTTCGGATGCGTTATGTTTTGTTCTGGGAAGACTTAGTATCAAGTCTATGAGGGCTGCAAAAGCTAAGAACTTATTATTTATGGGAAGTAAATATGTTAAGCCGGTTAAAGATGCAAGTGTTGAATTAGTTTTTGATAACAGTGATAAAAAATTTGGAATTGAAGCTGATGAAGTTGCGTTGATGAGAATTGTAAAACATAATGGGGCAAGTGTTTACAAGATTAATGGTGAGACAAAAACAAGAATTGAAGTTATTGAAACTCTTGCTCAAGCAGGGATTGACCCATATGGATTTAACTTAGTATTGCAGGGACAAATTCAAAGCATAATTAGTATGCATCCTGAAGATAGAAGAAAGATTATAGAAGAAGTTGCAGGAATTGCAATTTATGAAGCTAGAAAAGAAAAGGCATTGAAAGAATTGGAAAAAACCGACGATAAATTGAAAGAGATAAATTCTGCTTTAAGAGAGAAGGGAGCATTTTTGAGAAATCTAGAAAAGGAAAGAACTCAGGCAATGAAGTATACTGAATTGCAATTAATGCTGAAAAGATGCAAAGCGTCCATATTGAATAAAAAGATTTTGGAGAGTAAAAAAGATTCAGATGGTGCTCAACAGGGAGTGGACGAAAAAGCTAAACAGAAAGATAAGAAGAAAGGTGAAGTTGAAACAATACGTAAAGAAATTGAGGAATTAGGAGAAAGAGCTAATGCTATTTCTAAACAGATTCAACAGGCTTCAGGACTTGAACAGGAAAGTTTGCATAATCAGATTGCTAATTTGAAAGTAGAAATTGAGGGGCTGAGAGTTAGAAAAGAAAGTTTTGAGAATAGAAAGAATCAGAGTGAAAAAAGAATTGCAGAAATGCAAAAATCTATTCCTTCACTTGAACAAGAAATTACGGAATTGAATCAAGAGTCTCCTCTCGTTGCTAAAAAAGCGAGCGACTTGAAGAAGAAGAAAGATGAATTGGCTGAATTGGAAGAGGAGAGAAAGAAAATTCTAGCAGTTAGGAGTGAATTGAATGCTAACAGAGAGAGAATAAAAGATAAGGAAAAACAAGCTACTAGGGCTAATGCTGAATCTGAACATTTACTTAGACAGTTGGAAGATTATGCTAAACAATTGAAATATAAGGGCGAAGAAGAATGTAATAAAGAAATTTCTAATGTTAAAAGTAGAGTAAAGGAAATTAGAATTGAATTGGAGCGGATTTCTTCTACGATTATGGTTAATGAAAAGAAGATTTCTGTTTCTGAATCGGAGATATCTAAAGCTGAAAAAGTTAAAGGAGATGTTAGTAAAATAGATATCTGCCCATTATGTAGAAGTAAGATAACTCCAGACCATATAAATCATGTATCTGAAGAGCAGGAAAGAACAATTATCTCTGGAAATAAGATTATTTATGATAGTAAGAATGAAATTGAAACATTAAGTGAAAAAAGAAGTAAATTGTATTCGGAATTACAGACTTCTGAAAATAATTTGAATTCGGCAGAAGTAGAGTTAGTTAGACATAAGACTATGAAAGATAAGCAAGACCAGTTGAAAAGAGCAGTGGATGAAGAAAAAATAGCTAAGAACGAATTACAAAAATTGGAAGAAAGAAAAAAGAATCTTGAGGAAAAAGTGAATAATACTTCTTCAGTTGAAGAAAGATATCATTCTAAGATGTTAGAAATTGAAGAAATTTCTTCTAGAACTCTTGAAAGCGTTGATCAAACTCTGCTTTTCAAGACTAGAGAGTTAGACAATATTAGAAATATCATAAAGCAGACGACTAGAGATATTGAAGATCATAGTAGAGATATTGAAGATATGGGGCTCAATCTTGGAGGAAAGCAAAAAATGCTTGCAATAAAGGATGAACAGGAAAAAGAATTGCAGAAAAGATTTAAGAAATTGTTTGAAGAAAGAGAGCATATTCAAAGAGAAGTTCAGGATAAGACTATGTATATGAGCGATGCGAGTAATAATATGAGGGCCGTTGAGGACCAGATGAATATGCTTAAGGTTGCAAAGGCAAGAATTGATGCTACAAAGGAAAGTTTGGAAATGGAATTTACAGAATATTCTGGAGTTGAGATTATTCAAGGAAGTCAGAATTTTCTAGAGGAGAGATTGCAGAAAACTCAAGAAGGATTAATGGAAATAGGAAGTATTAACATGAGAGCATTGGAAGTTTATGATGAATTGAAGAAAGAATTTGATTCAGTACAGGAAAAAGTTTTGATATTAGATAAGGAGAAAATAGATATTATGTCTATAATTGCTGAAATTGATAATAAGAAGAAAAAGACATTTATGAAAACATTTAGAGCAATGAGCGATTTGTTCTCACAGAACTTTTCAAGATTATATTCTAAGGGAATTGCATATCTGGAAATGGAAAATAGGGAAGATATATTCTCAGGAGGAGTTAATATTGTTGTGCGATTGGCTAAAGGAAAGTATTTTGACGTAACTTCTCTTTCTGGAGGAGAGAAGACTCTTGTTGCTATTTCTTTGCTGTTTGCGATTCAAGAATATAAGCCATATAGCTTCTATATATTTGATGAGATTGATGCTGCGCTTGATAAAAGAAATTCAGAGAGACTTGCCTCGCTTTTGAATCAGTATATGAAGAATGGGCAGTATATTGTTATTACGCACAATGATGCGATTATCATGAATGCCAATTTGCTTTATGGAGTAAGCATGCATGACGGAGTTTCTAAAGTACTTTCTTTGGATTTGAATGAATCTTTGAAGGCTGCAAAGGAGATACAGGCACAGGAAGCCCAGAAGGAAGCCGAGGATACTCAGAAAGATACAGCGGAGAAGTTAGATGAGTTTGAGAAGATTGACCAGGTTGTTGTTCCTTCGGATGAAACGAGGGATGTTAAGAGTTAGAGTAACTATATAATAGTTACAAACGAAAGATTTATAAATATAAGTAGTTTTTGTATAAACGATGATGGAATTAGCTTTAGAACGCCCGAGGATATTTGCTCCTGAAGAGTGTAGGGGAATTGCAAAACTAGCATTTATTATGAATGCTGGAGAGATTATAGGTAGTGGTTATGGACCAAGGCCAGAAGGAGCAGAATGTTTATATAAGATTAAAAAAGATGCTCGAGGTTCAATGACACGAGGATGGAGTGTTAGATTTGTGACAGGTGAAGCTAGAAAAAGTGGAGAGCTATTTTATTCTAAACAAGATGAATTTAATGGATTAATGAATGCCTTAAGTGCAAGAAATATGACTGATCTTCGTGGAAAAAGAGTTTCTGTTTGGTTTTATTTAGATCTTAATTCTAATACTGTTCCATCTACTTTTAGGGCGGTTGGACTTTCAACACCCGTTCAAAAAGAAAGACAAATGATGAATCTAAGAAGTACGTATTTAGAAAGCTGGTTTGACAAACTATTAAGGGGCATGCCCTATGAAAATGAGGAAAGATGTTCACTTTGGTCTAGAGAACTAGATGATCCATTTCTAGATAGAGTCAGAAGAGATGAAAGGGATGTTGAAAAGTTTCCCCTTAAGATTTTTTATACTGAAAAGTTCCGCCCTAATATTAGTTATATTGAAAAGTTCCCTACTCCACAACCACCAATATTTGAGAAGATAAACTTGTTAAAAGAGTTAGATTAAGATTGAAACATCTTTAAAAAATGTGTAATATTTGATAGTTTCCTTCTGGAATTAAAACGCCTTCTTGGTTTATGGTTTATGCAAATGTTACTTTAATTGTTTTACAAAAAGATAAGGGGATTGGTGTTGAGATAATAAAACAGGAGATTGCAGATTCATTTAAGGGATATTTTGATGAGTATTGGGCGAAGAGTAAGCCGTTTAGGATTTAGAGTAACTATATAATAGTAACAATTAGAAAGGTTTAAAAGCTATTGAAAATAGTTGAATTCATGGGAGAATATGAGAGTGACCCTATACCGGAATGATTATAAACTCTAATTTCTTCTAATTT
>JBBSYD010000058.1:0-2891 GCA_038045425.1 Nanobdellota archaeon
CTATTCCATATCCGTAGATAAAGCAATGTTATCTTAGAAATGTTCATCTACTGTATCAAAACTATACTAAAATTCATAAATTCATACACGTTTAACTGCTCAAAAGCTATCTTCTAATTCAATAAATTCAATTCAGCAATACCCTAAGCTAAATCAAACATTAGATAATAAATTTCAGTCGTATTTAACTCATTTATACTTTGTATCCTAATATTTATGCAAAGTATATTAAAACTTATCTAGTTAAATTAGAATAATTCTCCAATTTAGGAATCCAATCAACATCTATGACATTTCCACTAATAGTTTTAAAATTTCCAAAAAGCCCCAAAAACCAAGAATAATATGCTCTTGCAAATGTTAGTCTAGAATCTGAATCTTTCAAAGCAAGATTACCATTACTGATTATCAAAAAAGCGCTCAAAAAAATAAATATAATTGCAAAAGTAAGAAGTTTCATTTTATTTAGCAGTAATATTAGTAACCTGTGTTGAATTACCAATATCCCACTCCTGATTTATTGCATAACCAGAAATATGAACTACATTATTAAACATACTTCCCAACCAAGAAAAATAAAGCTTTCCTGCCAATAATACCCCATCAAACGTCTTCAAATCTATTTTATTTTTAGTAAAAACTGTCCCTACTGATAATAATAAAAATAATACTAATAGCACAATGAATATCAAACTAAACTGATGCCTTAACTCTTTAAATTTAAACAAAACGAGTAAAACTACAATCACTAACAAAATACCCAAGATAATAAGAAAATTCATCATACACCTCAAAGAAAATATATCAAACTGATATAAAAACCTTTCTCTAGGCAAATATTTAAAACCCCATTACTTGAGAAAGAAGATATAGCCCCGTCGTATAGTGGTCTAGTATCCGAGCCTCTGGCGCTTGGGACCCAGGTTCGAATCCTGGCGGGGCTATAATATTCTATTTAGCCAGGATTCTTCGAATCACGAGAACTCTTTAGAGAAGAGTTCGAGTTGCCACGGACGAAGTCTGTGAGCACTGGCGGGGCTATTTTTATCAATCCAGGATTCTTCGAATACTCGAGTGAATCAATCACGAGAGTCACCAGGGAACGAAGTTCCATGAGTGCCTGGCGGGGCTATAAATTTAATAAACCCTAATTCCTTCAAACAAAAGTAAAAAGAAGGAAAAATGCACAGATTATTCAAGTTCAAATATCCGAAAATAACTCTATTAATTGTAATTTCAATTGCTGCTTACTTCTTGTTTAATCTACCGGAAGTTTCAGAATTTTTCCTAAAATTAAATGGACTAAGTTATTTAGGAATATTTATCGCAGGATTATTATTCTCATTTGGGTTTACAACTCCTCTGGCAATAGGAATATTCATAGTCTCTGCCCCAGAAAATATTTTATTAGCAGCAATCATTGGAGGATTTGGAGCAATGCTTTCAGATATAACCATATTCAAAATAATTAGATTTTCATTTATGGATGAATTCAATCGTCTAGAAAAAACACATCCTGCAAAGATAATAAATGCAGAAATAAAAAAAGAGATTCCAAAAAAAATAAGAAATTATCTACTTTACTTTCTTGCAGGATTAATTATTGCCTCCCCTCTCCCTGATGAAGTAGGAGTAACTATGCTCGCAGGATTATCTCATATAAAAACTATATACCTAGCAATAATTGGACTCATATTTAATACTCTAGGAATATTTGTAATGCTACTCATCTAATCCAAACTCTTTTAAACCATATCAATTAGAATAAAATAGGCTTCCATAGTCTAGTAGTTTAGGACAACGCCCTCTCGCATAGCCGAGATATAAATCGTTGAGATGATGCTCTCAGTCCATCTTTGGACAGGCACTGTATTATTACATTGCCTCATTTTGAGGCAGTGGAGAACGGCGTAAACCCGGGTGCGAATCCCGGTGGGAGCATTAGAAAAAAGTGAGATGCTCTTACACCTGATTTAATAGCTAATACGACTACAAAAAATGGTGAGCATACATAATTACGAAAAGACATTTGAAAGAACACTTGAGCGAATTAGAGAAGCTAAGGACATTTCTGAGAACAATAAGAAGCATATTATAGGTTTTAAGAACAATTTACAAAGTGACGGAATAGGTCTTGCCAAAGTAAATAGGTATTTGTTTGACTTGTTCAAATTCAATAAAATTCTAAAGAAACCATTTGAAAAAGCAAATAAAGAAGATTTGAGAAGAGTAGTCTCTGAATTGTATAATGAAGACTTAAGTGAATTGACAAGAAGAGGTTTTAAGATAATGTTGAGAAAATTCTATTGTTACATACGAGGAATAGAAGAAAAAGGAGTTTATCCTGATGAAGTAAGATGGATGAAAATGACAATGGGACAAAAACACTCTAAACTCCCAGAAGAACTATTGAATGAAGAAGATGTTAAAAAGATAATTCGGGCTTGCACTAATATAAGAGATAAAGCATTTATTGCAACTCTTGCAGAATCAGGATGTAGAATATCTGAAATCGGAACAATGCAGATTAAACATATTTCTTTTGAATCATACGGGGCAAGATTAACAATAACAGGAAAAACAGGAGCAAGAAAGATATTAATTATTAATTCAACTCCCTACTTGCAAGAATGGCTTAACAATCATCCCAAAAATGATAATCCAGAAGCATTTCTATGGATGCACCCCAAAACAGGTTTAATAAAATACGCTAGACTCACAGAAATTCTAAAGAAGTCAGCAAGAGAAGCAGGAATTAAGAAAAGAGTGTATCCTCACTTATTAAGGCACTCAAGGGCAACTCAATTGGCTTCCATAATGAGTGATTCACAATTAAAGCCCAACTTTGACAGATATTCATTAAATTAAATTTATGTCCTCGGTGAAATATC
>JBBSYD010000059.1:0-3241 GCA_038045425.1 Nanobdellota archaeon
GCAAAACAACCATTATTCTTACTTGCTGAAAATGTAGCTGGAATTTTATCACACACTCATCGAGCGGAATTTTTAAAGATTGTTGAAGCATTTAAGAAAATAGGTTATAATGTTTCTTACAAATTGTTAGATGTTAAATATTATGGAGTACCTCAAAACAGACAAAGAGTGATTATTGTAGGATACCATGAAAAATTAGGAAAGTCATTTGAGTTTCCACCTGCAAGTCTAAGATTATTTACTTTGAAAGAAGCTATTAACGATTTGCCTGTGTCTGTTCCAGCTAAAGAAAAGAATAAAACTAATCAAAATCTTAAAATTCCAAATCACGAACACATGAATGGCGGATTTTCTACCATCTATATGTCTAGAAATAGAGTAAGGTCATGGGATGAGCAATCATTTACTATTCAAGCAGGTGGAAGACACGCCCCAATTCATCCTCAAGCACCTAAAATGAAATTTATTAGTGAGAATAAGAGAGAATTTGTAAAAGGAAAAGAACATTTGTATAGAAGATTATCTGTAAGGGAATGTGCAAGAATACAAACTTTTCCAGATGATTTTATTTTTTATTATAAGGATATTGCTGATGGCTATAAAATGATAGGGAATGCCGTGCCAGTGAAATTTGCGGAAGCAATCGCTAATAAAATAATGGAAGATTTGAGGGGGATAAAACTTAAAATAAAAGTTTATTCTAATCAAGTGCATTCTGAAACTGCAAAACAAATAGAAATGTGCGAAGCATAAAATCTTCTTTTTCAAAAAAAGAAATATGAAGTGTCCTGTTAGATTTACCTGCCAACCCAAACAATAGATAAAATGGTTTGCTGAGTACGCTCAAGTGCTCGTTTAGTTATCACCTTTGTATTTAGTCAGAATATTTGCCTTTTCTGGATAGAACGATTGTAAATCCGATAACTCTTGAGTATGTTGGAATTTTCAATTTGCTTGATATTTCTTCTGCAAGAGATTTCATTGTTTTACTGTCTCTTCCAGTGGAACGTAAGATTGAAACTCTTACTTGAGAAAATGTTTTTAGACGAGAGTTTAATGCTTCGATAGATGCTTCGGTGACTCCGTTTTTTCCTATTTGAAATACTGTTGAAGGTTTTATTGTTGTCATTTTATTCGGTAATTATTTTAAATCCTCCTGAAGGTATTGCTGATAGTACTTT
Organism: Nanobdellota archaeon; assembly: GCA_038045425.1. Taxonomy (GTDB): domain Archaea; phylum Nanobdellota; class Nanobdellia; order Pacearchaeales; family GW2011-AR1; genus SICV01. The sequence goes on from JBBSYD010000059.1 coordinate 1,182, forward strand.
TTCTTTACTTATAGATTCATCGATTTCTAATTCTAACTTTGCAAACATATGTTCTTTTTCTATATTTCCAGGATAGATTTTAATTTTCTTTGGAAAAGATTTATCTTCTAATCTTTCTGCAGTTGTCTCTGGAACTGCTCTTAAAATGTCTTTTTGTTTTACTAATACTAGTCCTAGAGAAACTGTGATTCTTTGAACGTTCCCGTATACTCCCCAGGTTCCAGATTTCATATCGTTGTTCTTATGAATTTGATCTGAATTGAATACATCTACTTTAGTAGACATTTTTCCTTGTTTCCAGGCTTTACTGAAACATCCAGTGAATACTGCTGCTTCTTCTGTATCTAATTTAGAAACTTTATTTGCTGATTCTAAGATTATACAAAATGGGCTTCCTGGTTCAGAAGTGTGAAGAATTATGAATGTTTCTCTAAATCCTTTTATTTTATGAAGAAGCTCATCATTTTGAACTGCATTTTTTCCACCTACTACAAGTAGTCCTGAAGAAGTGTAAAACCAACGGTATTTTGAAAAACTTCCTAATGAGATATTCATTATAACGAGAGAAATTATGAGTTTTTAAATCATTTGAGTTAGAATAACCCAGGTTTCAATACTTGAATGGTAAATGAATTTCTTCCGATTGTTCCTTTAGGTTCTTTTGCATCAATGTAAACTTTTTGAGTACAGGTAGGAGTTCCTTTAGGAATGGTTAGTTGAATTCTATAGTATGCGCCGTTGGTATCTGTTTGATCTGGTTCAAGGTCTCTGTTTATTGGACTGATGAAAAATGAATCTACTACTGATGCTCCTAATGTTCCTACGCAATTTTTAGGATTTGAAGTTTCATAGGTAATTTTGAATCTGATTGATTCAGTCTTGGAACTTGAAGCATCTAAAGGTCTTGCTCCAACTCCTATTCCGAAATTTGCAGTGCCTGCAGTTACTTTAGCAGTTTTATCTGGGCCTAGAAGAACGACTACGTCTTGTCTTTCATCGCTGAAAAGACTAGATAATTGAGCTTGAACTTTTGAGTCTATGGTGTCTATGCTTGCCGTTGCGACGCTGAATATACTTTTAATTAAAACAATTCCTAAACCCAACATAAGCATTGCGAGAACGAGAACTACAACTGTGCTCATTGACAATTCCATAGCTCCTCTTTTATTGAATTTCATTTTAACCTGAAACACTAGACATTGCGCCTAATTGTTGTTGAATTTGAGCTTGAATTGCTGGATTGTATGCCATGGAGTAGTATACTAATATAAAAACAATAATAGAAACTATTATTCCGATTATGTTTAGAACTACGCCCGCCTTTGACCACTTATTTGGACTGTATTTCTTTTGTTTAAGTGCAAAAATAAGCCCGACAATTCCTAGAATTATTCCTGAAACGCCTGAGAAAACTATGCTAGTAATTCCGAGAATAACGCCTGTAATTCCCATAGAATTATCTTTTGAATCACCATCTTTTGCCATAAATAGTTTTAGGAATTAGATTATATAAAGGTTATGATTTTTTGTGTAAAAACTAGATAGTTAGTTATAGAGGACTTTGAATAACCCCCTATTTCAAAACATTTTATGGGGTTTTCAAAGGACTTCTTAGAGGATTTGAGGGTTTTTCCAAATCCTCTATAGATTATTTTAATTAGAAAGTTTAGTTCTTGATTTGGGAATCAAAACAGTATGGGGGTGGGAAAAATATTAAAAATTAAAATGCATATCTTGCTAATCATGTTGTCACAATAAAGTCGTCGGAATAATAAATAAATTCAAAATGAATATAATTTTATGGAATTGAATGAAAGAACTGCCGAACTGGTAGGTATACTTGCAGGGGATGGACATATTTACAGAAAAAATAATAAATATCGATTAGGATTTACTGGACATCCCATAACTGATAAAGAATATTTTAACTATATTAAAGAATTAATAAAAGATACTTGTAATAAAGAAGCTAGAATATTTATTGGAGGAAGGGGGATAAGAATAGTAACCTTAACTCCGCAAAAATTTAGGGAATATGTTTGAGATTTATCCCTAAATTT
>JBBSYD010000060.1:0-22070 GCA_038045425.1 Nanobdellota archaeon
TGCATTTAATGATCTAGATTTCTATTCAAAAATCTATTTGGGATGTAGCCGTTTGTATTATCATCGCTATGTTCAATCAAATAAGAAACCTAATGCCTAATTTTTAGGGAATTTTGGAAATTCATTATGTCTATCAAGTACGACATCAAATAGTTCTACTCTAACTCTAAACTTACCTTAATTGCCATGTCTACCTCATTCATAACAAAATTATTCAAAATAGAGACTTTATGTAAAATTCTAGATTTATCAATAGTTCTTATCTGATTTAATAAAATTGTTGAATCTTTATCAAGTCCTGAATCATTTCTACTGATAAACACATTTGTCGGATAATTTTTTAAAAATTTCTTAGATGTTATCGGAGCAACAATTGTCAGAGGACTATATATATTACCCTCATTATTTTGAATAACAACTGCGGGGCGAATATTTCCTTGCTCGCTCCCTTGAACAGGTTCAAAATTTACAATCAAAATATCTCCTCTTTTTATTTCCATTCCCAATCAAAATCCTCTTCGATAGTATCAAATTCTTTGCATATTTTTAAACTTTCTTCAGCCATTTCTATGTATCCCTCAATCAATAACTCCTTTTTTTGTCTATTCTGAAGTTTTGTCACATTAACTAATCTAACTATAACATCTTCATAACTATCATTCTCTTTTTCTTTCAAACCTGCTAATTCCTGTTTAACATTCTCTCTTAATTGTATTGTACTAATCATCACCCTATAGATTATCTATAGTTTTTAAATCTATCTCTTCGCCTTCTTAACTTCTTTCTCTATCTCCTCAAGAGAAACAATATCCTTAACACTCCTATCTGGCCTATATCTTGTTATTCTCGGAAATCTCAAAGCATATCCAGAACTATAACTAGGACTCTCCTGAATATTTTGATACAACACTGAAACAACAACTTCAGGTTTAACCTTAACATAAGTTCCTTCTGATTTTTCAATCAATGGCTTAAGCAAATTAGTCATCTGCTCAAATGTAAATCCCTCGCTCTCTTTCTCCTTTAACCCACTCGAAACTTTTCCAAGCTCAACAATCTCTCCTCCATCTCTACATCCCACAATATAACTAGTCAACCAACCTCCTCTTTTTCCAGTTCCATACTCTGCTCCCACAATTACCAAATCAATATCATTCACTTCCGGTTTCATCTTAACCATATATCCAACCCTCCTTCCCTGCTGATAAGGCGCGTCAATCTTCTTCATCATTACTCCTTCCTCCCCAATCTCCAATGCATTCTCATAAAATTCCAATGCCTTCTCATCATCTCCAGTTACAATTTGAACAGCAGGCCTAATCACTTTCTCCTTTTCCTTAATAATTTTCTCAACAACTTTTCTTCTTTCCATAAATCCTAGATTAATCAAACTCTTTCCATCCAAATATAAACAATCAAAAACATTTATCTCAACAGGCAATTCATCCACTAGCTTATCAATGTCATATTTTCTCTTTATCCTTTGTGAAATAGATTCAAATGGTTTATACTTTCCAGTCTTACTATCATATCCCACAACTTCAGAATCTAAAATAAAACTTTTCCCATGAACATTCTTCTCAATAGCACTTACAACATCTGGAAATTGTTTAGTTACATTTTCCAATTTCCTAGTAAACAAATATATCTTTCCTTTATCATCCTTATTTATTAAAACTCTAAATCCATCATATTTCTCTTCTATCGCCGCAGGTCTTCCAACAACCTCAAATCCTTCATCAATAGAATTAACTTTTACTGCAAGCATTACATTTATTGGCCTTCCAGGAACAAGTCCAATTTTTTCCAATTCTTTTTCTCCCTTTGCACACGCATCAAAAACTAAAGCAAAATCATTAGCCAAATCATATGCCTCCTGAACCTTCTCCCCATTAATTTCAAAAGCCAAAGCAAGAGCATCAACAATAGTCGGCGAAGACACTCCTATTCTCAAATCACTCAATAAAGTTCTAATAACATACTTAGCTTCAACAGCACTAGCATTTCCCAATAATTCAGAAATCCATCCTATCTTTCTATCAACTGCTCCCTTTCCTTCAACATCCATTACCTTTTGCAAATTCTCAAATACTTTATCAACACTTAATGGCTTAGAAAATAATGCGACCTGTTTTTTCTTCTCACTAAACTCCTGAGCAATCTCTCCCAAATCACCTATCTTTCTAAATCTCTCAACTACTTTCTCTTCTGAAATGCCATATGCACTTCCTATTGCCTTTATAGCCAACTGCCCAGATATTCCACTTTCTTGAGTATCATAATCAGCCACAACCCTCCCCATAAGAAGATAAATCCACTTTGAATTTCCCCCCACACCATTCAATTTCCTAAAGAACTCACCCAATATCTCCGTCTTCTCAAGTCTCTTTGTCGTCCCAGACAACTGCTCATATAATTCAACAACCTCTAGATATTTCATATTAGTAATAAATTTCCTAGCTATTTAATTTCTTCTAAAACTTATTTACAAGCCAACACAAAATCTAATTAAATATTAAACCATTCCATCCGTAATGGAAACTTATGCCCTTTTATTTCCATCCGTAATGGAAACCCCCGGTTTCTATTGCTAATAGAAGCTAGTTTCTACTGACAATAGAAGCTCAATACTCATTATTTTTACAAAAAAAATCATACTCGCTCAATAAAATCTTTCTAAATCCATCCTCTCTTCTTCACCCCAGAAAAAACATTCATTCATATATAATTCATTTTAAAATATTAATCAAACTCCAACTCCCCACCAAGGAAAAGCTCTTCCACCATGTCCTGCAGCAGCAAGACTATTATTTACACATAAACTGCAATCATCAGAAGAATAAGGAGAAAAACATTATACCTATAATGGAAATGCAGACTAATAAGATAGGGGTATGGGAAAAACCATTTCCATGCTTAATTAATCGCTAGGCAATAGAACCTTGCTATTAACAAGAATCAGATTTAGGAATAATTTTCCCAGGAATAAATTCTCCAGATATATAGTCTGCTCGGCAACACTTATTAACATCAGTATCATAATCAGTATAAGTGTTTGCAATAATCTGCGTAGTTGTCATTCTGCAACAAGCCGCATTTGTTACGCCCGCAGGCTTGTTTCGTATTTCTTGTCCTCGAGTTAGCGAGCCTGCACCTTTTATACAACAAAATTGAGTAGCAGTATCATATGTTCCTGCATTATCTTGGCGATCTATTCCACAACAACTTGTGTTCGCCGAAGTTCCACCTGCCGGAATACTTCCAACACCTCCTGCTGAACAGCATATGCTTTTTGTAGGATCATACGCGTTGGATTTCAAACCCCAGTAACGGTACTCACAGCACAAGGCATCATCTGGATCAGTTCCTGAAGGAACATCTCTGGCACCACGATTACAACAGATTTTATTATCTAGGAGGTATATTTCGTTATTGTTACAACACCCTTGAGTAGATTGATCATAAGGACTAGAACCACACATTTTTCCCCCACTTCCACTTACTCCAGGATTAAAATTAGGAATCTTACCTGGAAAAAAAGAAAATACTAAAACTAAAGCAACAATAACAATTGCAATTCCAATTATAAACTCTTTTTTCACAATTTACATTAAACTAATAGATATATAAATATTATTATTACGAACTAAATCCATCCTCTCTTCTTCACCCCAGAATTAACAATCTCAAACTCCATGCTCTTTTCAGGTAAACTTCTATGCTTCCTCAGAAATGCAGTTCTAACTCCTTTCGCATTTGTAAGCTCAATATGACACTTACTCCAATACTTCAAAATATCTCCTCCAACCATTTTACTCTCATCGTCCCAATTGTAAACCTGATTTGTAACAAGAACAGGAATATTTTTCTTTCTAGAAATCTCTGCAAGAGTTCTCATCTGTCTAGCAAGTTCAGAATTTATTTTCTGCATCTCCCCATTATTTTTGTCCCTCGCATCAGCAAAGTCCAGTCTATACAAAATAGTCATCCCGTCAATAACAATAAGAGAAACTTCTTTCTTCAAAAACTCAAGCAATTTATCAAAATCTTTCTTCTGCTCAGAAAAAGACGTAGGCTTCAATAAAAATATATTCTCCAAAACTTTCTGATAATCCTCCTCATCACAAAGTTGCTTAATCCTCTCAACAGAAAACCCTCCTTCAGTATCCATAAACACTACCTTATTCCCTTTCTTCGCCTGCGAAACCGCAGTAAGTAAACAAAAATTAGTTTTTCCCGTTCCCGATGCCCCATACAAAACCGTCAATACATCAGTCTCATATCCTCCAAATAACCACTTATTCAAATCATACGAGCCAGCACTGATTTTAGTCATAAAATCCCAACAAATTCATACTATATAAAATAAATTATGCTCTGCATATTAATAAGACAAAACTTTTAACCCTTTAACATTCTCAAAATGTTTAGCATTTTTAGTAATAATTTTATCAATGCCATTAGCAAGTAATATTCCTGCAATTAAAGAATCAAATTTGCCAATATCTTTTCCCATATTGTTTAAATACCAAAAAATATTTGAAGATTTATCTGAAGAAAATTTGTCCAACTGATAAATCTCTAAATTAGAAAATAACTCATTATAAAAATTAGATTCTCCAACAAAAGATTCTTTTTTTGGATTAATTCCAAAAAATATCTCTTGATAATTAATAATAGTAGTGACTAAAGGCTCATCAATCCCTTCAAGAAATTTTCTTAAACTTTCATTTTCTCTAAATAAATCAATAAGTACTCCAGTATCAATCCCTATCATTCTTCGCCCTCTTATCAAAAGATTCTCTAAAATCTTTCATTCTTTCTTCCTTATCCTTCCAATCAACTTTAGGCCTCGGAAAACGTTTATTATCAAAAAATTTTAACAAATCTAAAGCATCTCCTTTCTTTTTATTTTTAAAATTTAAAATTATTTCTGAAAAACTTTCATTCTTCTTTCTAAGACTACTAAGAAATTCATATGCTTCATCTTTAATTGCAATATTAACACTACCCATATATACTCATATGAGTACTCATATTTAAATCTTTCCATTCAAAATCAAACATAAGATAATAGTTTTCCATTATTAACTCACTTATAATTTACATACTAATACTCGAAAAATAATAAAGAAGAAAAACAAAATCAAATAAAAAATAAATTCTTACTTCTTCTTGCCCTTTTTAACAGGCATTTCAGGTTTACATTCCTCACAACAAGCACATCCGCAAACTTTGCACATGAATGGATGTATAATCATTACAACAGCCAATACGAGCAAAATCCACTTACTTGCCATTGCTGATAACAAATTAGGCCATAAAGCCAAAATTGCAATAAGAACTCCCGCAACAACTGGAACAGTTTTACACATAAAGCACCTCCATATAAAAAAGAATAATTTACCCTTAATAAACCTTTTACTCTTCCTAAATTTAACTGCTAGAAGTCTATAATTATCTGTCAACAAGATTAATTTCAATTCGATAAATCCTCACATAAAACTCATTCAAAATCAAACATCAGATAACTATCAAAAGCCAATCATTAAAAATAACTTTACTTCTTCAACTCATTAACAAGTGCCGAACAATCTTTATTTATTCCAGCAATAGCAGAAGAAACTGCTTTCTTAACTCCACTAGATGCCTTAATCTTTAATATAATTGGTTTAGAAGGATGATCTCTTCTCCAAGCAGCAAATTCAACTCCCTGTTCATTCAAATAAACTCTAAGAATTTCAGCAACAGTCTGGCTATCCATCTGAATTTCAGCTTCTCCCTTGTCTTCACTTATTATTTCAACTTGCATAACTTAAGCCACAAAAATCAATTTATAAACCTTTTCCCCAAAGGGTTTTAGAAGAGTTATAACCGATTAATGCCCTTCTAACTCCTCAATCAAATAGTTATCTCCTTCAACAACATTAATATTAACTCATTAATATTAACTCATTAATAAATCCTCTTCAGCACATTAATCTAATTTAAGTCAAACATTAGATAACTATAAGTCGCATCTATCTTCCAGTCAATATTAATAATATTTACCATAAATCCTCTTCAGAATATCATATATCGAAATCGAACATAAGATAGATATAATTTAATTATTAATCCTCAAACCAAATATTATTAATTATCTTCCCTATTTTCATCCAACTCTATTTCTTCCCCACTAAATTCCTCAGAATTTTCACCCTTCTTCTCCACCTTCGTCTCTTCAACCCTATGAGTTCCCTCAATTCTCATTCTCCCTCTGCTCCCCATAGGATTCTCCTTCAAGGCCTGCAAAGCAGATTTATTATAATCCTTACCATCCTTTCTCAAACTAATTCCTAAAAATTTCTCAATCTTACTAATTAAAACAAAATCATCATTCAACAAAATTCCAGTTTCAATCATCTTCAATTCGTATTCAGAAATTCCGGCTCCAGCCGCCAATTGCTTTCTAGTAATATTTCTTTCTCTCCTTCTCTGATTAATCACCCATTGAAAATTCTGCACCAGCTCATTAGTCACATTATTAGCCCCCTTCAAAGGTCTCCTAAATTCCTCAAATCTCAACAATCCCTTTCTCTCATTTCTTGTAACAAATCCCCCCTGAGTCTCAGGCTTAGTCACATTTGGATTAATCTGATGCTCCTTCCTCAAAACAAGTAATCCTTCTCTTCGAGCATAACTCTCCGAAACCCGAACAATCTTCCCCTCTTCAAGAGCCTCAACCATAATCTCCTTTTTATCCAACCCAAAACCATAATCTGCCATAAATCAAAGTCATAATCACCATTTATATTGTTTATTGTGATGAAAAAGTGGCGTTAGACGAAGAGTTCCCAGAAGAAACAATAGGTAATTCCAAACTAGTATTGACTAACTTATCTAAATTAACTAAATCATCATTTTCAGTTATAACAACTTGCCCATCAAATATAACTGCAGGCATGTTAGCTATCTCATATTTATCTAACACATAATTTACTGAACTTAAGTCCATATCTGCAGCAATAGGAAGCAATAGCATATCTTCAGGATATTTCTCCTTCAACTCTCCCAAATACCTTCCAAAATAATTTTGTCTTGCTTTCTGTTGTAAATCATCAGAACTATAATCATACAAATAAACAATTGTATGAAAAGTCTGCCCACATCTTTGTTCCAACCCTAAAACCTCTGTCCAAAGTAAAAATCTTAGCAAATCATATCTTTTATGTAAAACTAAGAAAGTATCCTTAAACTTATGAGATGAATCATAGTCTTCAAGTTTTAATGCTTCAAGATAAATTTCATTTGCAAAATCAAATGTATTGCTCCTAACAGTATCGCAACTTACGTTAATAACGCCCAAAGAACTTATTCTTAATTGCTCATCCAATATTCTAACTTCAGAATTAATTAACATAACTTCCGCATTATCGCTTCTATAATTTTCCAAAAAAAGTCCCAAAATTAATCCTATTCCAAATATTAACAAAGTACTTAACAAAGCCTGCCAAAATATTCTTTTATTTTCCATATTACCACTTATATCTTCCAGTCATCAATTTAATCAATCCAGTCAACATAATGAAAGGATAGACTGCAAGGTATACTATTATATAAAACATGATATTAAAAAGATTACCTTTTCCAAACCTTTCTTGTTTCATAACTCCCAATCCTTCCAAAGTAAATAAAAGTCCTGCAATAAACAATGCAGCCCCTAGAAAATTCAATATTGAAGGACTAAAACTCAAGTCTTTTAGAACAAATAAAGAAGTATCCCCAATATAAGAATAATATGTAGTCAGATAATATAGGAATATTTTCCTAGATAATAAATACGTGTATAGTCCCAAACCAATTAATCCTAAAAATAAATTCATACAAAAGAAAGGAATAATAAAATAACCTAAAGTTCCATTTTTCATAATATAAGATTTATACTTCAAAAGAGTTTGAGTTCCTCCAATATTCCATCTAATCCTCTGTTTAAACCATGCCTTGAAAGAAGTAGGAGTAGCAGATTCAACTCTTGTATCTAAACACATCTTAGCAACATAGCCACAAGACCTTAATCTCCAAACAATCTCAATATCTTGAGTAAGATTTTTAGTGTCGAATAGTCCAATCTCCATTAAAGTTTTTTTACGATACAACGCAAAAGGCCCAGGAGTAACGTAAACTGCATCTAAAGTATCCAACAACTTTCTATTCCATGCAATAATTGCATATTCTATTGCCTGAATCTTCTGAAAAAAAGTAACTGGAGGTTTAGAAAGTACCGCACAAGTAACACCCCCCACTTTTTGATCATTTTGTAAAAATCCAATCATTTTTATTAAAGCATCTTTTCTAGGAGTAGAATCTGAATCAACAACTGCAATATAATTATACTTTGCATTCAAAATTCCATCATTAGTTGGTTGAGCCGCGCCCCCAGAATTAGTCTTTCTCTGAATAAATCTAATATTTTTATATTTGCGCGCATATTGTTTAGCAATTTCAACAGAATTATCGCTAGACTTATCATCCACAATTATTATTTCTAGCATTTCTTTAGGATAATCCAAAGCCAACAATGCTTCAATCGCTTCTCCCAAATGCTCTGAATCATTGAAACAAGGCATAACAACACTCACAGGTTCAGGTTTACCTTTAGGATAATAAAATAATTGTTCTTTTTTAGAATAATTAGTAATTATCAAAAGACTGAGCATATAAATTCCAACAAACATATAAAAAAAGAATGCAAAATCAATCCAATTCATTTTTACTCCTTACCTTCTTCCCCTAATTCCTCTTTAACTTCCTCTTTAACTTCCTCTTTAACTTCCTCTTTAACTTCCTCTTTCACTTCCTCTTTCACTTCCCCAACCTCTACTTCCTCCACTTCCTGCCCTTCCTTAGTCAAACTAAAATAATCATGGAAATCTTCACTCAAAGTAATTTCAGAAGTATGTCCCATCTTCTTCCTATTTATCAATCCCATCTCAACAAACTTATGAATATGATCATATGCCTTATTTCCTCTAATCTTAATCAATACTGACTGCTTCATTGGCTGTTTATAAGCAATAATCGCCAAAGTCTCCCTTTCAGATTTACTAAACTCCGCACTTCCAGTGGCCAACTTATTAACCATCCAAGTATATTCAGAAGCCACATCCATTTTCCATAAATTATTCTGATGAACCACATTCAACCCAGATTCCTTATACTTCTCCTTCAAATCCTCAAGAATCTTCTTCAAAAGTAAAGGATTAACTTCAGTCAAAGAAACAAGTTCAGCAATACTCATATGTTTTCCAGAAATAAACAACGCCGCCTCAACCTTCTTCCTGCTCTCCTCTTCAGCAGAATCATCAATCTCTTCAAGACTTTCCTTACTCAACTCCATAAATATCAAATACAAAGCCCATTTAAAAACTATTTGAAAATCAAGTATTATAGTTATGTCTCATATTCAAATACTCTTTTTATTTTTACAGATATTTTAAACTCCCTAAACTGCTGCATAAACAAATTCATATACTCAATTCCAACAAAAATAACATTACTACCTAATTTTTGCCCAGAATATTTTTCAACCAATCCCGAATATCTCTTACCATAATGATTATATCCAAAAAATCTCTTATTTAATAATACCCTATTAGATTCAGATTTAATATTTCCCCAGCTTAAAATAACCTTAGATTTCCCTTTTTCCAAAGAAGGAGTAAAATGCTTAAACAAAACAATGGAATTACCTAGCATACTATCTTTCAATTTCCAATTTTCCAATTTATCAATAATAAGATGTAAATCATTAGTTATTCCAAATGCCTTCCAATAATCTTTATATTTAAAAGAATCATAGAAATTGTTCTTAATTTGCTCCAATTCTTCTTCAATCTTTTTTGAAGGACTTATTACATCGATAAAAATATCTACATCACTTTTATCCGTTGCTTCGCCTCTTGCAGAACTTCCGAATAAGATTATAGCTCGTACAACTTTCAGATACTTTGTATTTTGAACATAAAAAGAAACAAAATCCCCAGCATAGCTTATCAATTCCATGTTAATCCCTCACTTTCAAATATCTTTTTTAATTTATTAAAAGAATCCAAAAACTCCCTTATTAATTCAATAGGTTGAACTTTGCCATAACATAAAAGAGTTCTTTTTAATTCAATATTATTTAATAACGTAAGTATCTCTTCTTTATTCTTAAAACTGAAATTCAAATTCTCATTAGCTTTTCTTATAGAACTGAACCAATCGTGCTTAATATTGGCTCCTGGATTAATTAATTCTTGCTTATGCAGATAAACTTCTAACATTTCAACCGATACCACTGAAATATTAAATCCTAAATTTCTTTGCCTCTCTTGTAACCCTTTTTCAATACTTTCACGAATAACTTCAAAACTTTCTTTAATATTTCTTAAATGATCTTCAACTTTCATAAGATAATAAGAACGAATATCTATTTAAATCTTTAGTTACATTCGTAACCAAACTCTAGTTACAATCGTAACTAATTAATATAACTAATCAACAACCCTTCAATAATCGCAGCCACAATCAACAAAGGCAAAATAACACATAAGAACACCCAAAAACTCTTCATTACTCTCTCCTTAAAATCATTCTTCAAATTCTTAGAAAATAATACTCCTCCGAGCTTAAATCCCAATCCTATTGCAATAAATATCGCAGGTAATTCAAATATTCCATGAGGCAAAACTCTCCAAAAATCACTAAAACCAGAAACAGAATAAACTTTAGCAAAAACATATCCTAACAAAACTCCATTGACTCCAACATTAAATAAAGGAAAAATTGCTAAAAACAATCCTAAAAACAAAGTAAAGAATGCGCTAGATAAATTATTTTGAAATATAAACCAAATCAATTTCGTACCTTGCAAATCTTTAGTCTTTTCAATCAATCCTTTCAATACCTCATCCAAAAAAACCAAATGACTTGAATAAAAAAATCCAAATAAAGCAAAAACCAAAAACAATCCCGCAGAAAAATAAACATAATTCCTACTCTCTTTCAAATAATTCCAAGCAACTCTAAATTTACCTTCTTGCCTAACAATTTTATTTCTTCTAGTCTTCATCTTTTAAATACCTGTCCAAGTAATTCTACTTTTCTAGGATACTTCAATCTAAGCACAACCCCATATATAACTCCTACCACCAATCCTCCAATATGCGCCATATTCCCAATAGGTAATTTAACAAAGAAACTAACTGCAACTAAAGGAACAATAGCTAAAAATGGAGCAATCCATAACTTAATCTCAACTGGAAAAGCCAACTTTCGTAATATTCTATTTGAAGAAAACATTCCAAATATACTAACAATCATTAATATACTTAATATTACCGAAGCAACTCCTGCAATAGGCATCGGCAAAACTGATTCCAAAATAACTTGCAAAACAATAATTATCAAAGGCCCAATAATCAAGAAAACTCGCATAGTAGGAATAATAACTGCTAAAAATCCAAGCAATCCGAATAATGCTCCTGAAGCCCCCGCAGCAAAATCTCCAACTCCGCCGAATACACTTTCCAATCCAACCAAATTACCAAAATATGCTCCAAATACAAAAAATAATCCTCCAACAACTCCTGCAAGTAAATACAAAAATAAGAATCTACTTCTTCCCATTATCTTCTCACTTAAATTTCCTAGAAAATACAATGAAAACATATTTACAAATAAATGTAATATTCCCTGATGCATAAACGCACTAGTCAACAAAGTCCAAAAATAGAAACTTCCCAAAACAGAAGCAGAACTAATTTCAATGTAAGGCATCCAAGAAGGATAAATTTTCAAAAGAATAGAAAATAAAATAAACAAAAATACATTAATCAAAATTATCCAATTAGTATACGAAACAACAGAAATCAAACTCTTAAAAATATTTTTAGCAAAACTCATTTCTTCTTTTTACCTTTTTTAGCAGGAGATTTTTCTAAAAGTTTCTTCTTTTCTTTCTGCCTAGCTTTTCTTTTCAAATCTCTTTCTTGCTTTTTCTTCTTATCTGCAGCATTAGACTTTCTATTTCTAGCTTTTGCTTCTTCAGCTTGAACATCAACTAACTCCCCATTAATTTTTCCAATAGAACTCTCCAATTTACCAATCTCTTTTTCAATTCCCAAAACTTCTTCAGTAGTATCTTTAACTTCCAAAACCTCTCCGCACTCTGGACAAGAATAATTATGCAACAATGCATTCTCCTCATCAAATTCAATATGACAATTTTTACAAATGTAAAATCTACTCTGCTTCTTAGTGTTAGCTCTAGACTTCAAAACATCAACTTCCTTATTTAATATCTCCATATATCTCCCCAATCCTCTAGCAACATTCAAAGTCCAAAAATAAGTATACCATCCGCCTTTCTTACTATCCTTTTTTCTAACAAAACTAACTAATCCGGCATCGCCAAGTTTATACAAAATATTTCTCGCCTGATTAATAGTCAATTTTAACTTCTTTGCAATCAAAAACTCATTAACATTCTTCTTCCCAAACAGCAAATCAACTATCGCTGCAGAACCACTTCCTGCGATAGAATTCACTACTGTTTTAAGAAAGGCAATCTGTTGCATATTTACTCTTCAAAGAAGAGAGTTAAAAATGTTTCTAATCAAGTGTTACCATTATATAATTAATATAAACCTATATAAATAAAAATCGCCCCTCCTCTATATGTTTTGGGATAAAAATAATAAAAAAGATAGCTTGCCAGATCTGCCAGCTCTAAAAATACCTAAATTTCCAGAAGAAAGAGTAGAAGAAATAAGACAACCATCTGCACTTCCTGCTCTTCCGCACTATCAAGATATGAAAGAACAAATAGTCCATGAAAATATCTCTTCTAGAGATATGGACGAAGAAGAAACCCTAGAAGAACCTCAAAACGAACAGTCCATATCAAATTGTCATTCACAAGAAATAAGACAAGAATCTCCAGAGGTTATGCCTGAATCTAAAAGTAACATATTCATAAAACTAGAGAGATTCCAATCTGCAAAAAAAACTATTTTTGTAATAGACCAAAAATTAAATGAAATAGATAATACTCTTAAAAAGATACGTGAAACTCGTATGCGCGAAGAACAGGAATTGTCCGCCTGGGAAAGAGAGGTTTCGGAATTAAAATCGCGCATCGAGAGCGTATCTAAGAGTCTCTTTGAGAAACTAGGATAATAAAATGGGCTCAGAATATCTATTCTTTAATACAATTGAATATAAAGAAACAAAAAAATCTCTTTTAAATTCAGAACTCTCTGTTCTTAACTCAGTCGAAGCACTTCATAATTACAAACAACTTCGTCTTGAAGAATTAAATCTAAAAATTAAAATGAAAACTCTAATTACTCAAGCAATAGAAAGTATAGATCTTTTAGAAAAAGCCATGCCTCAAACTCGTTTCAACCCAGAAAAAATCCACTCCCCTCGTCCAAAAGACACCGAAGACACCACACCAATAGAAACAGAACAAGAAATGAAACGCTCATTTGATATGAAATCCCAATTAGACGACATAAAAAGAAAACTTGCAATGTTGCAATAATTTTAAATTAATTTCCCCTTACAAAATATCTTATAACTGGATGCTTTCCATCTTTTTTAAGTTCTCCAGATTTAACTAATCGCGTTAAATGATTACATAAAATACCAGGTCTCATTCCTACACCGGTGCATAACTCTTTT
Organism: Nanobdellota archaeon; assembly: GCA_038045425.1. Lineage (GTDB taxonomy): Archaea > Nanobdellota > Nanobdellia > Pacearchaeales > GW2011-AR1 > SICV01. The sequence goes on from JBBSYD010000060.1 coordinate 13,711, forward strand.
AATCTTTGTCCTGGATTCTTAGATAAACACACAATTATCTTTGAATCTGTTTCTGCCAAAGAAACAGCATTCATTGTCGGAGAAACTGAACAATAAAGATTAATTCCCTGTGTAAGATATTCTCTTCTCAACTCCCTATCCCCCATACAAAAATCGGAAATCTCATTCAAACCAGCCAGTCCTTCATCAGAGCTCAATGCATTTTCAACTGGAACAATAAAATTATCTATAAATTTTAATCCCTTATCGGATATTCCTACTTCCGAATTAATGCGGCCAATATTATCATGTTCTCTTGTCCATTTTCCAACATACTTTACAAATCCTTGTTCTTCCAATCCAACAAGTACTGCACTTATAACTGAAGAATGAGTATAATCAAGTTCTTTAGAAACAACTTGTGCATCTCCAAATCCTTTCTTCTTCATAAATTCATAAACCTGCTGAGTCAAAGTTTTCAAACGTTTTACCGATTTTACTTCTCCAAGTTTATTAGAAACAAAATCATATCTTAAAGTTCCACTTGCACCAATGGAATCATAATCTAAAAATCCTCCACGTTTCAATTGAACAACCGAGGCATTAACTAACTGAGAATCTAGTCCAATTCCATCAGCGATATTTTGTACACAAATATCTTTACCTTTCTGATTTTTTAAAAATGTAAGAATTTTTACCTTATTTAAAGGAGAACGAGTATTCCCTTTAGAGTGAGTAGAACCTAATACATTAAACAAACTATAATTATTATCTACTGCATAAATTAAAGAAAATACTGCAATTGGTTGCCCATATTTTTTACCTGCTTCAGTTAACCCATATCCTATCCTTTCAGAATTTCCTCCAGACATAACAAAATTTTCCCTAGCCACCAATCCTAATGGAAATAAACTATGTTTACAATATGCAGTAAAATTAGAAGAATGGGGAAGCTTAATTCCAGGAGCACTTCGTCTAATTCTTTCAGCAATGTCTGCTCCAATTGAATAGCCCTCATCTAAATGAATAAGTGTTGCACCCTTAAGCTCAGAATTAACTACATTCAAAACTGCACCGAGTCGTCCTTCTAAGTCCGAAGGAAAAGGCATTTCTTTTGATTCATTTAAATTTAACATTGTCATAAAAAACTCCCTCAAAAAGTATATATAAATGTTACTATTGCATAGTGTCTACTAATACCTGAAATTAACCCGATTAAAACCTAAGATTAGACGAGTTTTCCTAAAAAACATATTTATGCAAATTCAGAACCCCTAGTTGTTAAACCTTGCAAGATTTGCTCTTAAGTGTAATTTCTAAGCTATTATTTTTAGTAAGAAGACGTAGAGGGAAAAATTAATCTGACGTGCATTTTTTAGTTTGTGAGGTTGACTAACTTTTTGGTTCTTTTTACAAAAAGAAAGAGCAAGATGCGTAAGAAGTTAACCATAGTTTTCTTTTTTAATTCGTTGAAAAACCTTTTGTAATTTCCTCTAATCCTTCCTTTATTTTTTCATTTTCTTGTTGTTTTTTTGCTTCTATAATCTTTTTAAGATAATAATCAAATTGTTTCTGCCCTTCCGCAACAACAATTTCATCGACCGAACTTCCAAGATCGAAAAAATCATCATAATCGAGTACATTTGTCCCCTTGTGAATTGTTACGCCGTGTATTTTTAAGGGTTTATGCCACGATGAACTTCGATAATGAACTTTTCTTCCATCCATCCTAGTAACTATTAAATCTCGATGATTACTTTCATTCGTAAATGTTATTTTCTCGTGGTTTAGTTGTCCATCGTATTCATATTCATAACAGTCATCAGTGATACAACTTGCACCATATCCCAGTGCGACTATCAACGCCAACTTTCCGACTACTTTTGCGAATCCCATTTTGTTTTATCCTTTATGTTTTATTTTGTGCAATTTTCTCGCTTTTAGTTGCTATTCTCAAGTAATGTCATTATTTATTATTTACTACTACTATTATGAACATAAATAACAATATTTAAATACTAATTGTAGCTTATGTTAAATATGAACTACGAAATAGACAACACCGACAGAAGAATTATTTATGAGTTAGACCTAAATGCAAGAATGCCAACCACTAAGCTCTCAAAAAAATTGCGTCTATCCAGAGAAAAAGTAAATTATAGAATAAACAATCTAGTCTCTAAAGGAATTATAAGAAAATTTGTAACGATGATTAATCCAGTTAAGCTAGGATATTCTATCTATAAGATGTTCTTCAAATTTCAAAACCTAAACAAAGAAAAAGAAAAAGAGATGATTTCCTACTTAATTAAGAATAATTATGTCTATTGGGTTGCTTTGGCTCAAGGAAGATGGGACTTAAATTTAACCGTATTTGCAAAAGATATAAATCATTTTGACGAAATTCTCTCAGAATTCATTTCAAAATATGGAAAATATATTTTAGAACAGGAATTTAATACCACATTAGAAGTAGGAATACTTAGTAAAAATTGGATTCTTGAAAAGAATTCTACTGAAAGAAAAATATTCAGATTTGGAGGCAGAGTTGAAAATATCCCCATAGATAAAACTGATATAGAAATATTAAAGATTTTAGCAAATAATGGAAGAATGAATTCGACCGAAATAGCTAGAAAAATAAATTCAACAGAAAGAAAAGTGATTTATAGAATGAAAAACCTCGAAAAAATAGGAATAATTTTAGGCTATACTACCTCGTTAAATTTAGATTTATTAGACATGCAATTTTTTAAAGCAACCATAAATTTGAATTTATTATCTCCAGAAGAAAAAAGAAAATTAATTGAATATTGCAAAATAATTCCAAATCTTGGATTTTTTGTCTTCTGTGTTGGAAGTTGGCCGTTTGAAGCAGAATTCATAGTTAAAAATAATAAACAATTTTATGATATTATAGATGAGTTTAGACAGAAATTTCCAGAAATAAAAGGATTTGAAACTATAATATTTCCCAAAGAGTATAAATTTGATTGGATGCCTCTTTGTTACAGCACAGAAGATTAATTTCAGCTTACCAAATATCTTATAACTGGATGCTTTCCATCTCTTCGAAGTTCTCCAGATTTAACTAATCTATTTAAATGATGACATAAAGTACTTTTTTCTATACCCGTATGTGTACATAACTCCTTTAATCTTTGTCCAGGATTCTTAGACAAATAAGTAATTATCTTTGAATTTGTTTCTGCCCTAGAAACTGCATTCATTCCCGGAGAAACTGAACGATAAAGATTAATTCCTTGTGTAAGATATTCTCTTCTCAACTCCCTATCCCCCATACAAATATCGGAAATCTCATTCAAATCAGCCAGTCCTTCATCAGAGCTCAATGCATTTTCAACTGGAACAATAAAATTATCTATAAATTTTAATCCCTTCTCAGATATTCCTACTTCCGAAAAAATAGAGCCAGTATTCCATTGTCTTCTAGTCCATCTTCCAACACGCTTTACAAATCCTTGTTCTGCTAATCCAATAAGCACTCTGCTTACAACTGAAGAATGGGGATAATCAATTTCTTTAGAAACAACTTGCGCATCTCCAAATCCTCTTCTTTTTATAGATCCATAAACCTGCTGAGTCAAAGTCATAAGGCAGTTTACTGGTTTTACTTCTCCAGATTTATTAGAAACAAAATCATATCTTAAAGTTCTATCTTCACCAACTGAATCATAATCTAAAAATCCCCCACTTTGCAGTTTAATAACTGCATCCCAAACTAAAACTGGAGTTAATCCAATTCCATCAGCAATATTTTGTACAGAAATATCTTTACCACTCTGTTTTCTTAAAAATTTAAGAATTTTTACCTTATTTAAAGGAGAACGAGTGCTACCATCAGTATGCGTAGAACCTAATAAATTAAACAAACTATAATTATTATCTACTGCATAAATTAAAGAAAATACTGCAATGGGTTGCCCATATTTTTTACCCGCCTCAGTTAATCCATACCCTACTCTTTCAGAATTTCCTCCAGACATAACAAAATTTTCCCTAGCCACTAATCCAATTGGAAATAAACTATGTTTACAATATGAATCAAAATTCTCTACCCTTGGAAGCTTAATTCCTGGAACACTTCGTCTAATTCTTGCAGTAATATCTGCTCCTAATGAATAGCCCTCATCTAAATGAATAAGTGTTGCACCCTTAAGTTCAGAATTAACTGAATTTAAAACTGCATTCAATCTTCCTTCTAAGTCCGAAGGAAAAGGCATTTCTTTTGGTTCATTTGAATTTAATGTAGTCATAAAAATCCCTCTCAAAAAGTATATATAAATGTTACTATTATATAGTGTCTACTAATACCTGAAATTAACCCAAGTAAAACCTAAGATTAATCTTAAATACCTCCCTCTTCTTAAAGATTCATGAAACAAATCTCAACTCGTCAAGAACTAATAAAAGAATATATAGAATTCTTTAAATCAAAACACCATAAACATATTCCTTCTGCATCACTTATTCCAGAAAACGACCCAACAGTTCTTTTCACAACCGCAGGAATGCACCCGCTTGTTCCATACTTGCTAGGACAAAAACATCCTCTTGGAAAAAGATTATGCGATGTTCAAAAATGCATTCGTACTCAAGATATAGATGAAGTAGGAGATTCTTGCCATCACACATTCTTTGAAATGCTGGGCAACTGGAGTCTAGGAGATTATTTCAAAAAAGAAGCAATTGAATTCTCCTTCGAATTTCTCACTCAAATTCTAAAACTTTCAAAAGACAGACTTGCAGTAACTTGTTTCGGTGGGGACCATCGAACCCCCCAAGTACCAAAAGATAAAGATTCTGCATATCTCTGGTTAGACCTAGGAATCTCAGGAGAAAGAATCGCATATCTTGAAGGAGGAGTTTTAGAATCAAAAAATAACTGGTGGGGTCCAGCAGGAGAAACAGGTCCATGCGGACCAGACACAGAAATGTTCTACTGGAAATCAAATAACAAACCAGCACCAAAAAAATTCAATCCTGAAGATGAAACTTGGGTAGAAATATGGAATGATGTTCTCATGCAGTATAATAAAACAAAATCTGGAAATTATGAATCTGCCCCTCAAAAAAACATTGACACTGGAATGGGAGTAGAAAGAACTTTAGCAGTTCTAAACGGATTAGAAGATAATTACCTCACCTCAATCTTCCTTCCAATAATAAAAGAAATAGAATCCATTTCAAATAAATCCTATAAAGGAAATGAACGAGCAATGAGAATTCTAGCAGACCACATCCGAGCAGCCACATTCATCCTAGGAGACATCAGAGCCATCAAGCCAAGCAATGTCGGCCAAGGCTATGTCCTTAGACGTTTAATTAGAAGAGCAATAAGGTATGGAAAAATGCTGGGAATAAAAGATAGTTTCACTTCCAAAATAGCAAAAGCAGTTCTTCCAATTTATCCCGACTACCAAGAACTTCACATGAATCATAATTTCATTAAAGAACAATTGGATGAAGAAGAAATTAAATTCAATGCCACCTTAGAAAAAGGATTAAAGAAATTCAATGAACTAACCTCAGACAAACTCATCTCGGGAACAGAAGCATTCCTCCTCTTTCAGTCCTATGGTTTCCCAATTGAATTTACTCAAGAGTTGGCAGATGAAAAAAACATTAAAGTAGATTTAGAAGAATACAATCAAGAATTTGAACGCCATCAAACCCTCAGTAGAACCGCAAGCGCAGGAATGTTCAAATCAGGATTAGCAGACAATTCAGATGCAGTAAAAAAACTTCACACTGCAACTCACCTTCTAAATGAAGCACTAAGACAATGCCTAAGTAAAGAAATAAAACAAAAAGGTTCAAACATAAATCCTGAAAGACTCCGTTTCGACTTCAACTTCCCTCGTAAATTAACCGAAGAAGAATTAAAAAAAATTGAAGACTGGGTAAATAATAAAATCCAACAATCCTTAGAAATCACAAGAGAAGAAATTCCACTAAATGATGCAATCAAATCAGAAGCCCAATCTGAATTCGGAGCAAAATATCCTGAATTAGTAAGCGTCTACACTATTCAAAGTAAAGACAAAAAATCATTCATCTCAAAAGAAATTTGCACAGGCCCACACGTCTCCAATACCTCAGAATTACACCATTTCAAAATCACCAAGGAAGAATCAGTAGCCAGTGGAATTAGAAGAATAAAGGCAGTTTGTGACTAAACTCCTGGTCCTGGCGTTTAACACTTTTTCTGAAAAACGCGGGCTTCGATAGATTTTTATAGCTATCAATGTGCTTAATTTTGAGGCGATTCGTCGCTCAAGCGAATTCTTGAGAAAATAATATGAATGAACAATTAATTGAAAGCTTAACAGAAAAAGCATTAGATTTTCAAAGAAACAAATCTCCAAAGTATCGAAATGCAGTGAGAGAAGCTATAGTTAAATCTGAAAGCCACTCAAGGGAGTATCTCGAAGGATATTTAGACTCATGTGGTAGTTTAAAAAATAAAGGATTAATTGAGAGATTATTATTCACAATTAAATGTGGATTTAGATTGACGCAACCAGCAGAAATTGTTGGCTACAAAGAAATGTATTATTATAAATTACAAAAAGAAATTGATGAGAGAGATAAAAAATAAAAATAGATAGAATCAATAGAATTACGCCCGCATATTTCAGAATTTCTTTTACTCCCACCACACGGAGCCCCACGATTTTAAGAAAATCTTTTAACCCTTGTCCGGGCAGCCTATCATTTTATCGAAAAAAGGGCATCAAAGCGATTTGTAAATAATCCTACGTCTTTTTCAACGCCCTTCCCAAATCCTTCAAATCAAAACAATAAACCTTCCTACCTTCAAACTCATTAATCTTATTAGAAAAAGACTTTGCAAAAACTACAAAAATTTCTTTTTCTAATTTTCGCTCATAATCTACACCCTGCGTCTTTTCATTAAGTTCATTAAGAATTTTTAAAACATTAACTCCTTCAGACCATTTGCATTCTCCGAATAATACTTCTTCTTTTGCATTTATGGCCATAATATCAATTTCATAAGTTCCTTTCTCGCACTTGCCCCACTGATTTCCGATACTCTTAAAATTAAACTCCGATAAAATCTTCTTATTTTTTATTAATTCAATAATAAATTTCTCAAATTTTCTTCCAAGATAACTATTAAATTGCTCATTAAAAAACTTCCTCAACTCATCAAATCTTTCTTGTTCAATATAAGAACGATTTTTATCATAAAAATAAAACCAAAATGAAAGAAAATTGTCATTTATTTCATATTTTCCAATTCTAGATTTTTGAGGATTTTCCGTTAAAGGAGTAATTTTTCTCACCAAATTAAAATCTTTCCTAAGCATATCTAAATATTTAACCACCTCATTCTTTTTATTATCAAATAAGCTCGCAATTTCATTTAACTTTGTCTTGCCTTCCGATATTGCAGTTAAAACGGTATTATATGTTCTAGAATCCTTTCCAAACTCTACAGACAAAATTGCCTTACCTTCCTCTTTTAATTGAGAATTTGAAGATAATACTAAATCAAAAATATTCTCCTTTGCTATTTTTTCTAAATCCATAAGCTCATAATAGTAAGGAACTCCTTCAAAAACTGCCCACATTTCTATGAATTCCTCTAAAGAAATATTAAGATTCTTAAATAAACTATTAACATCTAAATTGCCTAAATTTATTTCATGCGTTTTTCTGCCATATAATGGAGAAGCAGAATCATAAAAAACTTTATTCATTAACGAATAGCTTGAACCTGCAATTGCTAATTTGAAAATGCTTCCAGATTGTTTCATCCCGTCGATAACTTTTTGCACCTCACCATAAATTGACTTATCTACATTAAGAAAATTCTGAAATTCATCTATTATGACTATCTTATTCTTCTCAAATAAATATTCTAAAAGGGAACCAAAATTTTTAAATTTAGGCAGACTATACTCAAGTGATATCTGCTCCAGAATCCAATCAATTGACTTATCAGGCCAAATAAAAATATAAATTGCATCAGGAAATGCTTTTCTTAATAAAGAAGTTTTTCCTATTCTCCTTCTGCCCTTAACTATTAAAAAAAAACTTTCCCTTGAAAGTTTATTAAGCAGGGCTATTTCTTCTTCTCTACCTATAAAGTGTATGTTTGGCATACATTATGTATTATATACATACTATTTAAATCTTACGCCAACCATTCAAAATCACCAAGGAAGAATCAGTAGCCAGTGGAATTAGAAGGATTAAAGCTATCTGCGACTAAAATCATGCTCCGAGATTCTCACTTTTCTGAAAATCGTGAGCTTCGAAAGACAATATACATACGAAGCAGTAGATGAACATTTCTAAGATAACATTGCTTTATCTACGGATATGGAATA
>JBBSYD010000061.1:0-17159 GCA_038045425.1 Nanobdellota archaeon
GCAATTATTCTCTTAATTTAGACTAGATTTAGGCTATTTTTGCAAACTTCTCTATTGGTGAAATAGTTATTTCTTTTTTCATAGTTATATTTAGTATTATCTGTTTAAATAGATTCTCGTATTTAATAAGAAATTGATTTTTTGATAATTAATTAAGATTGAAATAAAATTTAATTTAATCTTAAGCAGATCTAGATCTGTGTAGCTTTCTCTTTCTCTTTTCTTTTCTGATTCTTTTTCTTTGCCACTTCCATCTCATTTGGTTCTTTTTCTTCCAACGTCTTGAAGATCTTTTCATAAAAATCATAGAAAAGAATGGTTTATAAAGCTTACCCGAATTGATTTTTTATGGAAATTGGGTTAAGATATCTAGCTAACATAGAAAGATTAAAGACTTTATCTTCTTTAGGAGTGGGAGAAGCGAGTAGATTAGATGATTGTAAGTATGGATGTTATATTTGTGGACGATTAAGGACTGATGATTTTCTTTGTTTTGCTGTGCTTGGTAAAAATAATTGGGTTGAACATTATTATCTGCATGAATCTTGTTTTGTTAGTCTTCTTGAATTATTAGGAGCTAATGAGAATAATTAATAATTTGTTTTGGCTAAATTGGTACCTAATCTATTTATTGTATCTTCATATGCCCAATCTTTTCCATGCGCAAAAAATGCTCTAAACAAATGCCTTGTTCTAGAATCTGACGAATTAAATACGTCTTGTAATTTGCTGTCTAATTCTGTTTTATTAGTTAACAATTCTGCTCTATTTGTTAGAGTGAAATTTGGTTCAGTTCTTCTCAGTTCTTCTACAGTTCCAAGAAGAGAGTCTTTTCGAAGGGTATTTATTTCGTTAAATGTTCCTAGAATTTCAACAACTTTTCCCATTTGAGTTCCTTGAGAATATGCCTCTTTGTTTGCCTTTACTATTCCTTTAACAGAAAAGTAAGGTATTGCTATAAATAAAAGACCATAGAGCCCGAATTTAGATACGCTGTTCATTTACTTACCTGGTTCAAATCTGTTTATATATATTTCGCTGTTTTTGGTAATACAGTTTATAGAGAACTTTGCAAAATGACTCAAAGTTGTCAAGAACTTTAGTTCTTGAACACCTCGAAAACTTAAAGTTTTCTCAGTCTCTAAGAGAAGTTTGAAACGGCAAAATCTTGCAGTTTTAGAGGTTGCAAATTTTGCAAATCGATTTATTCAAACTTCTCTATAGATACTCTTATAAGGGGATTTTTCTTATTTGATATATGGGATATTGGCCTGTTGTCTTAGACATGATGCGAAATATAGATATTGCAGTTATTGTAGCGGATGCCAGGATGCCTGAGCTGAGTTTGAATTTGGAGTTGCTAGATAAGATTAATCAAATGAGACTTCCCTTTGTTGTTGTATTTACTAAGAAAGATTTAGCTACTTCTGAACATCTTGCCAGATTGGCAAAGGAATATCCTGATTCTCTTATTGTTTCCGGGACTAAAAATGAGGGAGTTAAGAATCTAAAGATAAAATTGCAGATAATTGCCAAGAGATTTGGGATTGAAGAAGCAAGAGTGGGGATTGTGGGATATCCTAATCTTGGTAAGAGTGCTTTGATTAATGCTTTGGTGCATAGGTCTAGAACTGAGGTTTCTAGCAAGCCGGGGACTACTAGAGGAGTTCAGTGGGTGAAATGTGGAGATTTAAGGATATTAGACTCTCCAGGAGTAATTCCATTTGAAGATAAGAATAACAGATTAGTTTTGATTGGAAGTAAGAGTCCAGATAAATTGAGAGTGCCAGATAAGTCTGCCCAGGAAATAATTAAAATGTTTTTGATTGAGAATCCGGAGAAATTAAAAGAGTTTTATGGAATTGAAATTAAGTCTAGAGATCCTTATGAAGTAATGCTTGAAATTGGAGAGAAAAGAAGATTTTTGAAAAGGAAAGCGGAAATTGATGAAGATAGAACTGCAAGAACGATTATTAGAGAGTGGCAGGGTGGGAAATTGAGGTTATAGGGTTTTAGAAAATAATTAATTGTTTTGGTTTTTGGTGTAAAATTATACTTGTTTTTTAATATTTAAGCGAGAATTATCTAATGTCTATATTAAATAGAATTAATTTCGTGAAGAGGAGAAGGAGATATTGAATAATAATTGGGAAGATATTAAAATGGATCGAATAATGTTAGTTGAATCTAGGAATGAATCTAATTAACTTGCCCGTTTATTGATTCATTTTTATTTTTTCAATTTCTTCCATAAGGTGTATTGCTTTTTCGTCTCCGAGAAGAGTATTATAATCTACATCTTTAGCGTATAATGCTTTTCCTAGACTTCCTGTGTGTTTTATTATTGTTGCGATATCTTGTTCATGTAACTGAGTTCTGGAGAGTAAACGCCAGCCCTTGATAGGATTGAGTTGAATTGCTTTTTCATAGGCAAGAACTCTAAGCATATTTTCTGCATCTAGAATTTCATCATAGGTTAAAGTATCAATAAGAGTTTTTGATTTCTTCATATCTAATCTAGTATAGTCTTTTATGATGAGATTGACTTCTTTGTCTATTCCGGAGGTTATTTCTTTTAATCTTATTTTTTGGAGAGTTCCTTCGCTTCCTAGCTCTACTAAGTATTTTTTCATTCCTTCTCCTATTTTTTGAATCATTTTTCCTTTTTGAAGAACTATAACTGCTTGATGAAGACTAGGATAATTTTTCAATTCTAATTTGTTTAATTTTTCTACATTTTTGTCGAATAGTTCTCTTTGTTTTTCTATTAATTGAACTTGTTCATTTACTTTTCTAAGAATTTCTTCTGTATTTTTTAGAGTATGCCTAATATTTTTATAGAATATATTTATTTCATGTCTTCTTTCAGAGATGGCTACTACTAATCCAGATATTTGTTTGGCTGTTCTTTCTGCGGCTTTATGTCTTGTTCCAGTTTCAAGACTTTTTATTTTGCTTTCTGGAGTTAGAAGAACATTTGCGTGGGTGATTCTTTTTAGGTCTTTGGATAGAATGATTGCTCCATCCATTTTTGTTAATTCCATAAGTCTTTGGGGAGTAAATCTACAGTTAACTCTAAATCCTCCGTCCATTAAAGGTATCAATGCCTCATTTTCTATTGCTATTAATGCTCCTTTTCCTATTTTTAGTGCTCCATCGAGAGCAGTTCTGAATGCGGTTCCAGGGGCAAGGAGTTTTAATGTCGAATAAAATTCTTCTTCTGTAGCTTTTTCAGGAGTTTGTGGAATTGGAATTATTGTGTCTTGAATTTCATTTATCTCTTTTTTTTGGTTTTGGTTATCTTGATTTTCCATCTTTTCTTTTTATTTAAGTAGTGATTATTATTTAATTGTATTGGTGATTTAATATAATGATTAATAAAGGTTATGAAACAAATTTTTATGTGTTAAAAATGAGTTTTTTATGACTTTCGAATATAATTTTGAGTAAATGTTAATAACAATAATAATTAAAAAGAGATTTTTGAGAATATTTATTATGATTTCAGGATTTAAACAAAAAGTTGTGGCAGTTATTGCCGAGCAGTCTCCTATTTCAGTTATTGACTCTGGGTTGTCCGTAATTAGAGATAATAAAGCAGACGTGTTAAAATTAAGATTAGACTGTTTAGATCCTCAGCATTTGAATGAAAGAACTATTGGAACATTAAGGCAAGCATTTCCTAATACCGAATTAATGGTTTCTATACGTAATGTTGCGTCTATACCAGAAACAAGAATAGAAGAAGAAGGGTATAAGGTGGGAAAGCACGATTTAGATAGAATTGCATTATTAAGAAAAGCAGTAGAAGAGGGTTTTCAATATTTTGAATTAGAGCATCAGTTAAGACGGAATTTTTTCCTTCTTGGAAAAAAACCTTCCAAAGTTGTAATTTTATATACTAATTTAAAAGAGACTCCTTCAAAAGATAATCTAATTACAATATACTCTGATGTTCTAAGACTGGGAGCTGATCATGTTGTTTTTGAATGTACGATAAAAGATAGACTTAAGGATAGAGGTAAAGAAGATAGATCTAATTTGATGACTCTTCTTCAAGAAAGTTCGAAGGTTGATAATTTTAAACCTTTGACGGTTGTCGGGCGAGGGAAATTTGGAAGAAATTTAAATCTGGAAGCATATAAATTAGGGTTAAGTCAATTTGTTTATGGAGTAGTGCCTTCATTTAGCCCCATTCCTTTTTTAGATAGGAAAAGAGTATACCATGAGATGCCTACATTGGATGAAGTGAATAGATATTTAGGTAGAAATAGTTAATTTGTATATTTTCATTTCTTCTCATATTCCAATTGACTGAAATATCTTTGTCTTATTTCTTCGAATCTCTTATCTCCTGGATGATATTTGTCAGTTCCAGGTCCCCAGCCACTGGCTCTTCCACCAGAATAATATTTTAGGGAATATTCTCTTATTTCATCTATTTTTCCATCTTTAGATTTATCTAGCGTAGCAAATCCGAATATTCTTCTACCATTTTTATCAAAACATACATTTTTTGTTGCTGCTGCTTTATCTTCGAGAGCACTTACTTTTTATTTATGGCTCACATACATTAAAATTGGTGTGCATAATGTAGCCCATCCTATGTACATCATAATTATTACTTTTGCGGCTTCATTCATTTTAGATTTTTCCCCTTAAAGCAAATAAGCTATTCCTCACCAGCTCGTAAATATCATTGCTTCGACCGCCTTTGGCTTATTCCGTTTCTCGCTACGCTGTGATACTCATGTCTTGCAATCATATTTTCAGAGGGCTTCGGGCTTATCTGCTTTGTTTAACAAGTGAAACACAGGGTCGCTCCGAATTACATCTCGTCATTCTTCCAGAGGCAGTTCTCACTAAAAATGTAAAAATCGGTCGTTTCAAGTCGGGCATGATAAAAAAATATTCACTAATTGAAAGGAGGTCAAAACAAAATGGAAAATACAACTGAACAAGAAAATGCTAAGCAGTTGGAGGTTATTCAAGCTGTAAAAAGCTACAATCCAGAATTCATAAGAAGCTGTTATGCAGTAGGATTATGGGTTTGGGCTGACTTTAAACAGCGATTAAGTCCAGAGGAATTAACATTCCTTAAGCAATTGGGCTTTAGATGGAATCCTTCAAGGAAGGTTTGGCAAAATGCCTGCGGAGTTACAAGAAGAAGCTCGGCAGGAGACCCTCGTCAAAAGTATCAAGTCGTTACTTTTGTAGAGAATTAGAAATAATTGCCCTCGCAAGAGGGCTTTTGTTTTTTACGTTTTGTTCGCTTTGCTCAGGGGCTCACACTATTCGCCTGTGCTGGAATAGACAGAAATTGTCCGCACGAACTGCCGAGACAACGATAAGTTTTCTCGGAACTCTTTTCCTAAAGATAAATATAAAAACAATAACATCTATAAGTTATTATGGCTGAGAAATTTCCCGCACTCTTTAAACTTGCTAGTAAAGGCGAAATAATTCCCGAGACCAACAAAGAGTTTGATGGTGCATTTAGAGCAAAAGATTTATTTGAAATTCAAAAAATTCAAAATAATATCTCTACTATGCGTGGTCAAATAGTCACTAGTTCATTAAATGTAGAATCTAGATTAGATGATATAATTGTTAATTATTTTTTTTCAAAACATCAGAAGAAAAAGAAATATTTTATTGAACTATTTCTAGAAAAGGAGTTCTTGACCTTTATGCAAAAATGGAAGATATTGAAGGATTTATTAGATTTTGATGCGCTTAAACTAACTGAAGTAAGAAGAAAAGTTCTTTTAAAAAAATTACATGAAATAATTGAGACAAGAAATAGTTTTGCCCATGGCGAAATTGTCTTTTTCCGTCAAAAAGCATACTTGGAGTATTTGAAATCTGGAAAAAAGAATCGCGTAAGACTCAGTAAGGGATACGAAAATAAGATAAGTGTACTTTTTAATCAGGTAATTAGACTTCTTGATTATCTAAAATATGGCTCAAATTTCCATTCATCTATAACCTAACTTCTTTATCGAAATCGGGATGTTTTTTATCATCATTTAATTGTTTCTCTCGATTGATTAATTCCTCTTCGCCCTTAACTTTTTTGTAAGAGTCTAGAACTGAACCATAATCTGAGTCTAATAACCCTTTTTTGGAGAGTTTATTTAGAGATAAAAATACATCTAAACAATGCCTACGAAAAAGATTGCTTTTATCAAATGTTTCAATAGTTTTAAGAGACCAATAATCAACTTCTTTTTTATTTATCTCAAAATTAAAACAAAAATTTATTAAAGAAGAAAGAATTTCATTATTCCTATCTCCAAAATGACTATCCTTAAAGTAACTTGTAGACAATTCCAGATTTACGCTTCCTATCATCCTAGTAATACAAGCATAACAACCGCCACAATTTTGATTCCATCTTGCTGATAAACAAGAATGAGTTTTAGACAGGATATTATCATCAGATAATAATTTCATCATCTCAGTTTTGGTAAAATCTTCGAACGGAAGTATTAATGCTAAGGGTCTTTTTAAGATAATTTCGGTTATTTTTTTAGAAGTTCTTAATACTAAAGGGTGGGTTGTGTAAGTTATAGTATCCATAGGTGCGAATTTTGGCTGATACATAGTAACTCCGCATTCTGCAATAATAATTCTTTTTGCCTCTAGAAAATCTGCTAATACTGCACCGTATAAAACATATAGAAAACCTCTTAATTGAGAGTATCCTTTGCCCATTGCAGGAGCTAAGAATTTTATTAAGGAAATGCCTGCACTATCTAAAAGCTCTTTTTTTATAATCTCTATTTTGTGAGTTATTTTACCTAAATCTTGATGCCCAACGTATAGCCCAATAACGTTTCCATATTTTTCTTTTGATTTTAAAATTCCTAATGTGCTGTCTATTCCTCCAGAATATAAACAGATAGTATCATTTTTTCCAAAATTAGGAACATTTTTTACATTGATATTTAGGTTAGATTTAACAAACTTAAAATCAATCTCTTCACATAACACATCCAAAACAAGATTTTTTAATTCATTACTCAATTCTTTAATTTCCTCTTCAGATAAGTCTACATAATAATCTATTTTTACAGATTTTCTTTTTTCTCCTGATTTTATTAGTTTCTCTAACATAAATAAGGTATTTGCTATTGAATAGAATGTTGCCGAAACTTTGCTTGTCCCCATAAAATCCATAATCTTATTTGGAGAACCATAAAATATCTTTTTCTTAGCCATTTTGAACAAAACTATTTATTGATTGAACTAAAAATTTCTTTCTGAGATTCATTATTTTAATATCCGACATACTTTCGATTAAATCGAATAATTGGTTTTCAGTCTTGATTTTATTTTTACTAATTAAATAATCTGATTCGAACTTAAGTGCTTTTTCAGATATCTCTTTTTGATTTTTCTTAATATTGTCTATTTCGGCAGGAGCTAACTGATTTGTTTCTGTAATTATTTCGGGAGATTTAATAATTTGGTCTAATAAAGCCATTTCAACATTTACATGGAATTCAATGTAAACTTTCTTGATTTCTAAAAGAGGGTCAATAGTCATTTTTTGCCCTCCACGATTTTTACAGCATTTTCAATAATAATTCTGTCAACTTCTTTAGGCACAGATATCTTTGTTCTTTCTTTTACATTTGACCAAGAAATTGCAACGTTTCTTCTAAGTTCGTTTACATCCTTTTCTTCTTTCCATTTAGAAAGATTACGCATTATCTCTGGGAAAAACTTTGTAGAATACGCCGAGTATTTTAATGGTTTAGCAGACTTAGAAAATATGTTTAATGTCTGAATAGAAATATTTGAAACGTCCTTAGTCACAATATAGTCTTTAAGTTGTTTAACATCTTTTTTAACTCCAGTTGAATCTCCTAAGAACTTCTTTGTAGGATACGATTTTCTACCACCCATTATTTGCCTCCATTTATTTGAATTATCAAACTATTCAAATTTAACTGAATGTTTCTTTCATATTTGTTTGTTTTTATATAAACAAATCCTCCAGCAATCACAAAAATTAAAAGAACTGACTGCAATACTATAATCTCAGGATTTAATGAGACTAGATTATTTGTAACTGAAGAATTTTCCATAATTAACATTATTGTTCCTGCAGTATATAAGTATAAAAATAATAAACATGCAATAAGTTTCTTAAAGAAACTATAATTTTCAAGTTTTGGAAGAAAAAGTTGTTCATTTTGTCCAAGCTTGTTTAAAATATTGCTATCTCCGCTTTTAATTTTTGTATCTTTTAGAATCCTCATTAAACTTTTGGTGTATTCTCCCTGATTAGTAACATTATTGGTAGAAACTAATTTTCTTAATTCTAAATATTTGGAAGGGGTTAGTTCTGCACGTCTCATAAACTCAGCTTCCTTTTCCTTAGTTCTTTGAGACAGCCCAAAAATAGTCTCACTCCAGCCAAATATCGCAAGAAATATGGCCAATGCAGTTCCTAAATATATGTCCGCTAGCATACAATTAGCTATAAAACGAACTTTAAAGAATTAACGATTTATTTCAATAAAGAAATAAGAGTTAAAATGGTGCTAATTGAAGCGAATATTCCTAGAACTATAACCCAAAAGTTAATTCTTCTCAAATACAGATACTGAAAACCACCGATTCCAAGTTTATAATATTTCCATGTCTGCTTCTTTTCAGAGTCATGCATTTTTGTTTCAAATAAAAAACCTTGTTTTTCAAGCGATTCTAAATCATTCGAATGACAATGATATTCATTCCAAATATTATCTTCCCTTACTTCAAGAGGCCATACTTCTTCTAAGTCCTTTAGTAGTCTTAAGTATCCTTTATTTCTTTTAATTTCTCGTTTACCTTCTTTTGTAATTATAAATGGATTTCTCATTTTTTTATGTCTCTTTTATAGTATTCTTTTAGCCCTTTAGTTACTATATCTCTAAACTTATTTATGTTTAATTTATCATCTATTTTTACTGAATTAGTTTCATCTAGAATAATCAAAAGACTATTTCCTGCACAAATTCCTCCTTTTTGTTTGTTTTCTTCTAGAATCCATCTTGCTCCTTGATGGACTATTTTGTTTCTAAACAAATCATATAAAAGACTGATTTTTGACTTAAGTTTAGAATTAACTTCATCATCTGACATAAGTGGAACAGGAGTTATAATATTACTTATTTCTGGAGTATTTGATTTTACTTTTTGAATTGAATAAATTATTGTTTTCTTATCTTCTAAAGAAATATAATTTAAGAAAAATCTTCTGACGTGTTCAGTTACGCCATAAGAATCTATATATATCTTAAAGAGTTCTTCAATAAGTTTCTTAAAATTTAAAGCATTTGAATTAGCTATCTTACTATCTCGTTCTAATTTGCCCTTGCAATTATTTGAAATTAACCAGTCCTTAAAATCCATATAGTCTTTATCACCCATAATGGATTCAATAGCTGTAAATAAAAGAACATATTTTATCGATTCACAATATTTACTACAAATATTTTCAGATTCGTGTAGAAAAAAGCAAGCATTTACAAATTGATGCATTTTAGTCCATTCAAGCTTTCCTATTAGAGTTTTAAATTCTTTTATATCTTCTTCTGGAAATACTAATTTTTGTATTATTTCTATTTGAGTATTGTCGAGGTCTCTTAAACCAAATTCATTTTTTTCATAAAATAACTTAGATATTTGTTCAAGACTCATTTTATCAACTCCTTCAATTTATCCAATATCCAAATCATGCCTTCGGTATCTTGTCCGCAATACTTCTCTAAATCCTCCCTAACCTTCTGAATCTCCTCTTTACTAGCGGGCTCATGAGTTATGTGCAAATAAGATAACGAAGCATCAGAACCATTGGCAATCTCAAAGTTTTCATAGGTTTGCCCAGTCAAAACAGGTAGAACCTTCTTTATTGAAGCACTTCCATGTTGGTCTGGATGATAATAGGCAAAGTTTCTGAAAGGAATAAGCAAATCAACCATTCTTTCTACAACAGAATCGACCCATTTTTGATGCAAGGGTAGATATTCTGCTATTTTCTTTAGAACAGTCTGCTCAAATGTTTGATTATAAACTATCACACTACCTTTAGTGCCTAATGCCTTCTTTAGTTGTTTAATGAACTCAGGTCTAGGGTCATCGCTTCCAGAGGCAATAAATGAAATATGCTTAGTTTTCGCTCCTTTCTTAGGGATAATATGAATTGAAAATTGGAAAGGTATCTGTTGATAAGGTTTTAATCCATTGTAAAGAGGGATTGCAGTATTATAGCTTTCAAAATCCATGAAATAAAGAGGATATTTAAGAGATTTGATGAAACTTTCTAATTCTTTAATGTTACAATGAGGTTTTTTACTTTTGTGAGTTTCATGCTGGATTTGTTGTTTATCATTTAGTTTAACGCTTTCTAATTTTCCAATTTCAAGTATTCCTTCATTGAATAATTCTAATGCTCTTTTTCCACCTCTGTACATATCAAATATATCGCATTCTGGATGTTCTTTCCAAAATTTATCATTTTGGTGTATCTCTTCAAATCTATCTGAATTGGTACTTCCCAAACAACAAGACTCTTGAGGTTTTATCTCTGGGCATTCCTTTAATTCAATTATTCTAAAAAGTTTCTTAATATTACTTTCAACATTCTTTATTTCCTCTTCAACTTCATCAGAAATAGGAGCAGTAATAAAGAATTCTTTTGGGTCAATCTTTCCTTGCCTAACGTATTGATTATTTATGTGCATGACAAAACAATTTCTTATCTTTATTCCAGCAGATTCATAACAATATTTCTGAAAAGCAACATCCCAGATATACTCTTCTTTAACTTCTGTGGAGCTTTTAACTTCATAAATATCCCATTTATCTTTATCAACTGGAACTAGAATGTCTGCTCTAGCATAACATTTTTCATCTTTATGTATTGCTCCTGCTTCAAATAGAGGTTTTCTCTTCTTGAGCAACTCTTTGGTTTCTTCATCGTTTTTATGATGGGCTAATTGTTCTTTTACTTCAATTCCATCAGGAAACAATGTTTTAGACAATTCTCCTACTTTGTGTCCTTCATCAAATTTATGTTGTGTCGCATCATCTACTTTTGGAAGGTCTTCAGGTCTATTGAAGCTCAGCCAGAGCCATTTTGAGCATTGTAAGCCGTTTACGTAACGTGATTTTGTGAGAAAGGTAGGCTTATTCATCTTATTCTAATCTTTCTTATATTTCTTAAACCTTTTTATAAGTTCTTCAAAGTTTCTTGGCGGTTGTTTCATAAAATTTTCATAGTCTACTAATACCCAATCGTATTTTATTCCCTTAACTTGTCGATTAACATCTTCACACCATTGATTTAATCTTTCAATTTTGGCAGGAACATCTAAATCCTCTTGCCCTTTTGTTTCTACAATTATCACTTCCTTTTGAGATTTCTTTACAATAAAGTCAGGATAATAACTTGAGATTTCTCCATCTGCATTTTTATAATCTATTGTAAAATGGACTGCAAAGTAGTTTTTAACATAAGAGATTATATCTTCGCATGAATCTAAAAAATTCGCAAATTCTAATTCAAAATGGCTATCGCCTATAATTTTATTAAAAATACTCTTTTTAGGAATAAAGTATCCTTGGTCTTTTGCTATAAATGGTCTGCACTTGCTTATCTTTATATGATCGCTTATTTCTGAATTTCCTTTTTCCATAATAGTTAGTTCATTTATCTTTTTCTTAAATGTTTGATAGATAGTATTTGTTACCTCCACTTCAGATAGATTTCTAATAATATTTGGTTCCTCCAGATTAACTTCTTTGTTGAATAAGTAAAATTTAATAAACTCTTTAACTTTAGGATATAATATTTCATATCCGCTGATTAATCTAAGCTCTTTCATTATTTGCATAGTAAAAAATCTTAACACGCTTTCATAGTCTATTTGATTATTACTATCTAATATTGTTGTGTGATGAATTTCTTCTTCTTTGTCCTCTTTGGTGACTATATGCTTAAAGACAATCTCTCTTTGTTCCTCTTCACTAAATCTTTTTAGTTCAACTTTCTTATTTTCAAATTTTGATACATCTAAAGCTGACAAATTTTTCCATTGTTTAAACAATCTAGGAGTTAATATTGGAATTTGTATATCCATCTTTTCAATATCCTTTTTCATATTTTCTTTATCTACTTCTACAACAATCGGTGTTTTTGGAGCTGTTCCTACACCCATTGGTCTGTTTTCCAAGTCAACTCCTTCTCTTTTAATCGATTCAATAAAACTCATAAAATTCTCAGTTCCTATAACACTCACATATTCGGGAATATTCTCACCACGATACATTCTTCTTAAACCTCTTCCTAATGTCTGTTCTGGTAAAATATTACTCTCAGAAGTATAAGCTCTTAAACCAACAATTGTCGTAACATTTTGAACATCCCAACCCTCTTTAAGCATTAAAACAGAAACTATAACCTTATGTTTATTCTCCAAACTATCTATGGTATTTGCTTCTTTTCTTAATCTTTCTAAATCTTCTTTGCTCTTTCCTGTAGCTGTTTCAGCAATTTCTCCATTCTCTTTAGTATGAATAACCAAAACAGAATCTTTAAATTCAGGATATTTATTTTGAAGATACTCGGAAATTTCATCACAATTTTTAGTGTCATCAGTCATTACAAACAAAACTGCTTTCTTGTTATTTTTTGCTTGTTCTTCATAAACTTTTTTCCACTCTTCATAACCTAATTGGACATAATCTTCATATCTTTCGCTAAACTTGGAGCTTTTTTTCTCATGCAGTTTGCCTCTACTTGCAGTATCAGGAACAATAGGATGTTTAACAATATCCTGATAAATTGCTTCGACTAATGGATAATCTGAAATTGTCTGAACAAAAATTCCTCCATGTTTTCCCTTAGGGGTTGCAGTTACATCCAGTTGCATAGACAAATAACTATCTTTTTGTAAAAGTTTATTACTTATATCTTGAATTGACTTAAACCATTCAAGTTTATCATCATGAATATGGTGAGCTTCATCATTCATAACTAATAATTCATCAACGTTTCTAATAATCTCTCCCAAGTCAGTCATGGACTCATTGGTTGCTCCAGTTGGTTTTTCACCTAAAAAATAATCCGTTGTATTTTCATCTTCAGAAGAGGGTTTTTTATTTCTGCTTTCAAAAACTCTATGTATGTTTGTCAGAAAAATATTTCCTATTTTATTTTTTATATTAACTTCGTCTTGTAAATGAACTGTCAACTGAAAATCATCTTCCCAGTTCTTATCATTTAATCCATTTGGTGGAAGAATTGGGTCTTCTCTAAATATCTTTAATCTATCAAAATCGTGTTTCAATCTGTCCAGAACAATTATATTTGGAGTTATTATCAAAAAATTTCTTGATAAATCAGAATCTTGCTCATAAATCTTTGAGAAATAACTCCAAGCTAAAAGCAAACTTAAGACTTTTGTTTTCCCAGAGCCAGTTGCCATTTTTATAACAAATCGTTTCCAGTTTTCTTGAAACATCCCAGATGAAACTAGCCCAGAACTATCAAATTTCATTAAATCATATTTGTCTTTCACCTTTATAATATCGTGAAGATAAATTATAGTTTCAACTGCTTCTCTTTGACAAAAATAATATCTAAATTTGAAATTCTCATCATTTATTTTTGGGATTATATGTTCAGTTTCAAACCACCATTTTAAGAGAGTCTTGCTTGTTTCTGTTGCTCCATCGTAATCTTTATCTCTCCATTCCTTTACTGCTTTTCTTAAATTCGCCACAAGAGGAGGAATAAGCTTATTTGCTCCTTCTTCTCTAATGCTCTCATCTGCTGGAAACCATCTAATTTCTGGTTCAAGAATTTCATAAGGGTCTTTTGGAAAATCTTTATGAAGTGCCATGTATCTATTTCTTCCCCCATATTTCATTCTTCAAATTAGTAATTTCTGACTTTATTTCCTCTGATATATTTGTTTTCTTTTCTAATTTTCTTTCCAAGACCACTAATCGTAAAAGCTTTTTATCATCCCATATTTTAGCATCTTTTCCAGCTACCTTCTTTCTTAGAATATTCGCTTGTGTGTCTAAATAATTCTCCACGAAAAACTCCCCGAGATTCATTAGCACACCCAAAATTAATATCCACCAGATTAAATTCAATCCCAATAGTTTAAGATCATCCTTGATGGAGATTATAATAATCCCCCATAAAGCAGTTAGACTAAAGTAAAAGATGGTTTTCTCCCAGTTAGCCTTTTGTTTAAATCTTTCTAATTCAACCTTAAATTCTTGCTCCTTCATTATTTTTTATCTCCCATGCCTACTTCGATAATCTTCATAGTATCATTACCAAAAATGTCAACCACTTTAACAGCTATTTTTCTTCTTCCTTTTGAAAGTTCCTTAAAAGAAGTTTTTAATTCAAGTTCTCTATTTTTCTTTGTTCTGAAAGTTTGCCATTCATTTTCAAAAATATATTCTCCTGTCCAAACTTCATCATATTTAGTTTTTTCTTGCAATGCTTTTAACGTTCCATCTTGCTTTTTCTCAATAGGTCTTCGGATAATTTCTTTTTTACTTTCAAAATTAAAATCAACTGCCCAGTAATCAATCCAATCTGTCCATTTTTTAGTTAAAACTTCTTTTGTTAAAATTCCTGCTTTGTCTTTAGAAATCTTGATTATTTTTCCATTCTCAACAATTACCTTTGTTCCACCATTTCTTAAGGTTTCTTCTACATTTTTTAAAGAATCTTGATTATAGAAAACAGAAAAATCGGTCAATTCGATTGAAATAGAGTTCTTTTTAGTAGTTGGTTTTACTTCAATATAAGAAACATCATTAAAGACAACCTGACCTTTCTCTACTGCCCTTTTATCAAAAACATCTCGGGGGATATATTTTAATGTTAAATCGATTCCTTTGTTTTTTGCTTCTTCTTGAATATTGGGGAATAAACCCATTTCAAATTCAAATGCTAAAATGTCTACTTTTGTTATTCTTTTTTGTCTGCACTCATTTATTACTTCTTCAACAAATAATCTTGTTACGGGTAAATCGATTGGTCCAATACTTACTAAACGATTATTTTTCTTTCCTGAAAAAGTATTAAATCCTTCAACTTGTTCTGCTTTATATGCCTGTAAAATTATCTTGACAAAATCTTTTTCTTTCTTTGCTAATTGTTTTTGTTTTTCTTCATCTCTTAAATTTGGATTAACTCCCACATAATGCTGTCTTTCATATTTTCCAAGATTTAATATTTCAAAAGCCCTATAATTTTTATTTTGGTTTTTTAATTCTCTTTGAACACCAATCAATCTTTTTCTTGTTGTATGTATCCCAAATTTTCCCAAATCTGAACCAATCCATTTTCTTCCTAATTTTTCAGCTACTGCAAGGGTCGTTCCAGAACCGCAGAAGAAATCTGCTACGAGGTCTCCTTCATTTGAAGAGGCTTTAATAATTCTTTCAATGAGCTCTTCTGGTTTTTGAGTTGGATAACCTACCAACTCGTTCCTCATTCTATCGGCAGTAAAAATATCAATCCACCAATCTTCTAATCTTTTCCCTTCTTTTTCTAATTCTTCAACTCTTTCTGCAGAATCCTCTGAAGTTTTACCTAAAAATGCTCCACGATTATGAATTCCTGACTTATGACCTATCCTGGGAGTATTAAATATTGTAATTTCTTTATTTTTAGCATAAAACAAGATAGTATCATGTTTTCTAGTAAATCCTCTATCAATCTTACCTGGACCACTATAACACCAGACTATTTCATTTCTAAAATTCTCTTTTCCAAAAATTTCATCAAGAATAAGTCGCATATAACCGCTAACTCGCCAATCACAATGAACATAAATACTTCCGTCTTCAGCGAGTAAGTCTTTCATTAATTTTAATCTCTCATAAATCATTTGATTAAAACTATCTTGCTTCTTTCCCCAAGTATCTCTATACGCTAATTCTTCCAAAACATTTGGCTCTTTAGTAAACTCGTCATTATTATCTCCTACTTCAATTTTCATAGAAAAATCTGCGCCAACATCAAAAGGAGGGTCAATATAAATTAGTTTGATTCCTCCTTGTTTTTCTATCTCTTCTCTTAATGGACCATTGTTTAAACTACTTAAAATAAGCTTATTATCTCCCCAGATTAACTTATTTGCCCAACCGCTTAATTGTCTTCCTCTATTGTCTACATCGAAAAGAGTCCGCTGGACTTTTGTTTCTTTCTCGCTTCTTGGTTCATCAACCTGTTCTATTGTTTGAAAGGGAAGGACAATATTTGCAACATCGTTAGATTTCCCATTCCAAACAAGTTCTACTTGTCTATTATCATCAAATAAAAGAAATCTATAGTTATCTGGCAGAGGTTTTCCTTTTTCAAGATATCTCATAATATCTCTTATTTCATTCTCTGAGAGCTGAACCATACAATTTTTCTGTTTTTCAGGATTATAAATATTGCGTATCAAATGTGTATCTTACTATTTAATCGGATTTTTGATATTCATCTGATATGCAAAAGAAAGATGAACTTGCTATTCTTAGTGCAAGAATATCAAATGGCAGACAACATAAACTATCATTTATGGCCTTGGAAGATATAGCAAAGCCAGTTGCACAAATAACTGATAAAATAAATAAGAGTCTTACAAAAGAGGAATTTTCCTTAAGATTAAGAGAAGTTTCTCGTTCTCTTAAGTGGCTTGCAGATATAAACCTAGCATTCTCCCCTAATTTTGAAAGTAAACATGGAGTTAAAGGAATTGTTTATAGATTAGCCCCGAAAGGTAAGGCATTAAGAAAGTTTATAGAAAGAGATAACTCTTAATCTACAAGTAATCCTTATTCTTATCCAAATAGCCCTTATTCTTTAAATGATTGACTACGGCGGTTCTAATGAAATCTGCTTCGGTATATCTAGGGAATTTCTTCTGCTTATGCTCAATTCTCCTAGCCATTGCCTTAACTAATGTTTCTGGGAACTTGACCGTAATAGGTACATTATACTTTTCTTTTGTTGCCATTTTGTGCTTCTTTGGGTTCTTTTTTATATATTTAAATATTTCGTATACTAGGTATACTTTGTATAACATAGGCTACATCCCAAATAAGAAATTCTAGTCAATAAACAAGTTTAAATATACAAT
>JBBSYD010000062.1:0-18709 GCA_038045425.1 Nanobdellota archaeon
GATTGTATATTTAAACTTGTTTATTGACTAGAATTTCTTATTTGGGATGTAGCCCTTCTAGGTGATAAACTTATATACTTTAGAACTGATTTATTCTCGAGGTGAAACTATGTTAGAAATGTTAATGAATCCAAGAAAAGCGGAGAGACATCCATGGGAACTATTTTTTATAGGTGCAGTTTATGCATCCATATCTCTAGCAATTGTAGAATTAGTCTTTGCTAAAGATGCCGTTCTCTCTAGATACTCCGGAATTCTTGTTGTTACTTTTACCGTAATGTTCTCAATTCCTTTTATTTATTATACCATTAAGCTCGAGGAAAAAAAGATAAACTCCACAATTGGAACCTGGGCACTTCTTCTAGAACATAGAAAAGCCATAGAAGCATTTATGTTTCTGTTCCTAGGATTTGTAATTGCATTTTCATTCTTTTACACAGTTCTTCCTTCAAATCAGAGCTTCAAAGCCCAGATAGAAACATATTGTGTAATTAATCGTCCCTCCAGTTTTACAGATTGCGTTCAACAATATGGCATTAAAGATACAATTAGCACAACTGGAGCCGTTACAGGAACCGAAAGACTTTTCAAGATATTCTGGAATAATTTTAATGTCTGTATATTTACTTTAGTTTTCTCGCTCATATTCGGTGCAGGAGTAATATTTATCCTTGCTTGGAACGCAAGTGTAATCGCTGCAGCCATAGGCATTTTCACAAAATCAAATCTCTCGGATCTTCCCACAGGGCTCATGAGATACATGATTCACGGGGTTCCAGAAATTGCTTCCTATTTCCTCATTGCTCTTGCAGGCGGGCTAATCTCAATTTCAGTCATTCGTCATGAAGCAGGAACTGAAAAATTCTGGGAAGTTCTAAGAGATTCAATTAATTTAGTAATTATCAGCTTGGTAATTCTTTTCATCGCAGCATTAATAGAAGTCTATATAACGCCTAAATTATTCTAATAACTCTTGAATTTAAAATTCCCAATCTTTAAAAATCCCTTACTCTTAATCAAATCATGGCTTTAAAAGAATACATAATTCTTCTCCTACCAATGTTAGTTAGTTTTTTAGTAACTTACGCTCTTCTCCCAATTTGGATAAACAAATGCAAAAAAACAGGAATGCTCTGGGAGGACATGAACAAACTCAAACATCCAAAAAATGTCGCAGCTTCAGGAGGAATAATAGTTATCGCAGGATTTATCATCGGGCTTTTAACCTATCTTGCTTTCAGAACAATATTCAGGACAGACATTCAAACAAATCTTCAAATATTTGCAGGTTTAAGTACGATTCTTATTCTAGCGATAGTTGGTTTAACTGACGATTTACTAGGTTGGAAACATGGCGGGCTCTCAAAAAAAGCAAGAATAATTCTAGCATTCGCAGCATCCATTCCATTAGTAGTAATAAATGCAGGAAGTAGTTCAGTCGTTATTCCATTCCTAGGAGCAGTCAATTTCGGATTAGTTTACCCTCTAATCTTAATTCCAATAGCAATTGCCGGCACTTCAACCACATTCAATTTTCTTGCCGGATTTAACGGACTTGAAGCAGGGCAGGGAATTATAATTCTTTCTTTCCTTTCATATGTATCCTATGCTCATAACAAGTTATGGCTTGCAATGATGGGCTTAGTTTTCGTAGCATCTCTTATAGCCTTCTATTTATACAATAAAGTCCCTGCAAAAGTCTTCCCTGGAGACATTTTAACCTATTCGGTAGGTGCAATGATTGGAGTTATGGCAATTTTAGGTAATTTCGAGAGAATTGCATTATTCGTATTTATCCCAATAATACTCGAGGTTATTCTTAAAGCTAGAGGCAAACTTAAAAAACAATCATTCGGCATTCCCCAAAAAGATAATTCCTTAATAATGCCCTATCCAAAAGTCTACGGTTTAACTCACCTTTCAATCCTAATCCTAAGCAAATTCAAATCAAAAGTCTATGAAAAAGATGTAACTTATTTGATATTCACTTTCCAGCTGTTAATTTGTATTTTAGCAACTATTCTTTTTATATAAACCTAAAAAATCACTTTCCAAACATTTTTAAGTCTCATTTCTCTTGAAAAAAAATGAGTGATGAGCCTCTAGTTAACGCAGGAGATATAAAAAGATTTTTCTCAAAGAATATTTATGTAAAAGGATTTTCTATATTTTCTATATTTATTTTAGTCCTTCTTCTATTGAATCTAATTGGCATTTCTTCATCTTTATTTCTTCTTAAACTTCCAGGAGTTATTGGCACTTCTTTTCTAGTAATGTTGCTAATTGCAGGCATTATTTCAACTATTTTAGCTTATTTTGAAAAATACAAATTAATGTTTCTTCCATTATTAATTTGGATGTTAATATTCACAATTGACATAAGAACTTCCAATATTGCCGGTTTAAAAGACATAACTACAAATGATTACACTCTTGGTCCAGACTTAGACCCCTTTCTTTATCTTAGACATGCAAAAGAAATTGTTGCAGGTAATTATTCTTCTTGGGATATGTTTAGAGGAGTTCCTCTAGGCACAGAAAGTTATGCTTCAACAAGTCTAATGCCATGGGCAATAGTCTATCTATATAAGTTTCTCTCAATATTTTCAAATACTTCCTTAATCTATTCTGCAATTATCGCCCCAGTTATATTCTTCGCACTTTCAACAATTTTATTCTTTTTCTTTATGGTTTTCTTAACAAAGAAGAATGAAGAATCTTATTCGAATTGGGTAACCGCATCAATTGCTTCTGTAATTTACATAATCGCTCCTGCAATGCTCCACAGAACTGTAGCAGGGATTCCAGAAATTGAAAGTCTTGGAATGGTATTCTTCTGGGCAGCATTTCTTTTCATAATTTTAAGTATAAACTCCCCAAAACTCTACTCTAGAATTACCTATGGTATTCTTGCAGGGTTATCTACGGGAGCCATGAACTGGACTTGGGGAGGATACAAATATATTTACATGATTTTACTTCCTGCATTTTTCGTATATTATCTTTTCAACAAAAACAAGACCAATATCGCTCAAGTTTACATATCTTGGCTTATTCCCTCAATTATCTTAGCTCTTTTGAAATTTAGAAGCATTACTCCTCTCTTTACAAGTATAACTGATACTGCTCCTGCCGTATTTTTAGCACTATTTATTTTAATTGACTTATTTTTAATATCCAGGATATTAAATAAATATTCTTCTTTAAATTCATTCCTTCAATCAAAGAACATTCCAAAAGAAATTGCTTCTCTTATCTTATTAATCATAGGAGTATTTATTATTCTTTTAATCATTAAACCGGCATTTCTATTTTCCATATTCACAAGCATCTATAACAGAGCATTACATCCATTCGGAAACGATAGGGTTGGATTAACTGTAGCAGAAAATAAATCTCCTAGTTTCCAAGAATTCTTACCATATTTTGGTTATATCTTCTGGCCTTTTTTCTTTGGAGCACTTCTCGCATTCTATCTAGGCATAAAAGAATTTAAACCAAAATATAAACTAATTTTGTTCCTTTCCTTCACTCTCGCTTTCCTAGGAATTCTTTTCAGTAAGTTCTCTTCTTCAGGAGTATTGAATGGAGACAGCACAATTTCAAAACTATTTTATTTTGGAAGTTTATTAATATTCATTATTTCAGCAGTTTGGGTTTATTTCAATTATCTTAAGCACGACAAGGAAGGAGCAGAAAATGCATTTTCCCATATTAATTTCAATCTTTTAATTATTATTACTTTCTCATTACTAACGGCAATTTCTATAAAATCTGCAATAAGATTCTTTTTCTTAATTGGTTCAATGATTTTAATTCCTTCAACCTATATTCTAATTGAATTAACAAGATTTGGAAAGGCATCTAAAGATTTAACTCTTAAATGGATTTATTATCTTATTTCATTTGTATTTATATTAATCTTAATTTCC
The DNA here is from genome assembly GCA_038045425.1 of Nanobdellota archaeon. GTDB lineage: Archaea > Nanobdellota > Nanobdellia > Pacearchaeales > GW2011-AR1 > SICV01. The sequence goes on from JBBSYD010000062.1 coordinate 3,933, forward strand.
TCTTTTGTTTCTTATACCCAATCAACCAAAGGAGAAGCTTCCCAAACCCTGCCAGGAATAAATGAACAACAATGGCAAAAAGCAATGTCTTGGGTAAGAAATAACACTCCAGTAAATTCAGTCTTTGTTCACTGGTGGGATTATGGTTATTGGGTTCAATCCATAGGTGAAAGAGCAACAGTTGTTGACGGAGGACATCCAGGAGGATTCAATTGGAATCACTTTGTTGGAAGATATGTTCTAACTACTTCCAATCCAATTACTGCATTAAGCTTTATGAAATCTCACAATGTAAACTACCTATTAATAGACCCAACAGACATCGGCAAATATGGTGCATTTAGTAGTATCGGTTCAGATGTTTCAGGTAATGACAGAGCAGCATATATTTCCACATTTGTTTTGGATGAGAAAAACACTAAAGAAACTTCCTCAAGTACAATTCAAGTTTACACTGGGCAAATTCCAGTAGACGCAGACATAATCTATACTCAGAATGGTAGCACCATCTTGCTTCCAGCAGGTAAATCTTTTGTAATAGGAGTTATTACCGAAACCTCTAAGTCTGGAGAACTAAAGCAACCCAAAGGAGTATTTTATTACAATGGAAATCAATATCAATTACCTCTAAAGTCTGTTTTTGCCAATGGTAAATCATTTGACTTTGGTTCTGGAATAAATGCTCAAATTCAATTCGTTCCAGCTCTAGTTCAAGGCACACAAGGAATGGCTCTTTCTCAAAATGGAGCATTATTATATCTCTCTGAAAAAGTAAAAGATACCTTATTCACTAAACTATATCTTCAGAATAATGCAGATAATTCCTATCCTACTCTTAAATTAGTTCATGCAGAGAAAGATGACATCGTTTCTCAAGTTCAATCAGGATTTTCAGGAGATGTTAATATTGATTTATTATATTATCCTAATGCAGGAATTAGGGGCCCAATAAAAATCTGGGAAGTAAGCTATTCCCAAGATGTTCCAGTTTACAAAGAATTAACCGATAGAGAAACCAACATCCCTGGAGAAAATCGTTGGGGAATGTATGATTATCTTTTTAAATAAAATACCATGAATGCAAAAGAATTTTTAACTCACAGAATAAGGGATTTTGATGCCTCACTTAGAACAAATAAAAAATTAAGACTTTTATTTTATTCTTCTCTTCGTCCTTTTCTAAGACTATTTAGAATAGAAGAATCAGGTAATTATTTAATTCCTTCAAGTAAATCATCTCTTGAAAAATATCGCATGTTAAATCGAGCAAAAACATTAGATTTTCTATTTTCTTCAAAGTTCTATGAACCAGAAACCACTAGATATATTAAATCATTTAATGGAAAAACTTTTTTAGACATTGGTTCTCATATCGGCAGATTTGTTCTTCTTGCTTCAAATAATTTTCAAAAAGTTTGTGCTATAGAACCAAATTCTTCAAATTTCTCCTCCTTGAACAAAAATATCTCATATAACAAATTAAATAATGTAAAAACATTTAATTTTGCAATTTCAGACAAACCCCAGGAAGTATTCATGTCTGATTTTGAATCTAACACTGGTGCAATTAAGATTTCCTCATCTGGAAAAACAAAAGTTAAAGCAATTCCTCTTTCTGCTTTTATGACTGAGGCAAAGCTTTCTCCAAACGACATAGACTTAATTCTCATGGACGTTGAAAATGCCGAATTAGAAGTTCTAAAAGGAGCAGATACTCTATTAAAATCAGGACACACAAAATTCATAATCGAGTCATTCAAACCCGAGGAATTAACCAAACTAATGAACAAATATGGTTATAAAAAAGTAAAAACTTTAGACTATTACAATCATGTCTTTATCAAGAACTGAAAGTTCTTGGACAATATTCCCTAAAAAGAATTATCTCACTATTAAAGAATAATCTTTTTAAACCCTCTAAACAACACAATTCTATGATAAACGGAAAGAAAGTCGCTTTAATTTTTGGTATAAGCGGGCAAGACGGTTCATATTTAGCAGAAATTCTTCTGGAAAAAGGATATCTAGTCAGAGGAGTAATTAGAAGAGCTAGTTTTCCAAATACTAAAAGAATAGATCATTTAGACAAATATGATGAGATACACGGAAAAACCGATGCTTCTCCTTTCTTCTTGCTTTATGGTGACCTAGGAGATGCTACAAGCATAAGAAAAGTTATAGAAAATGTCAAGCCAGATGAAATCTATAATCTGGGAGCTCAAAGTCACGTAGGAATAAGTTTTGATAATCCTGAATCAACAATAAATTATAACTCTCTTGGTCCATTGAGAATTTTAGAAGCTATAAAAGATATGAATTTAAAATGTAAATATTATCAAGCTTCATCTAGTGAAATGTTTGGAATTTCCCCTCCTCCTCAAAGCGAATCGACTCCTATGCTACCACAAAGCCCGTATGGAGTATCTAAATTAGCAGCATATCATTTAACCAGAATGTATAGAAATGCATACGGCATGTTTGCTGCAAATGGTATATTATTTAATCATGAGTCGCCAAGAAGAGGAGTAAACTTCGTAACAAGAAAGATTACTTTAGGAATAGCTAAGATAGTATTAGGAAAAGAGAAGAAATTAACTCTTGGTAATTTAGATGCAAAAAGAGATTGGGGATTCTCAAAAGAATATATGGAAGCAGTTTGGAAGATACTTCAGCAAGATAAGCCAGATGATTTTGTTATTGCCACTAGAGAAACTCATACTATCAGAGAATTCCTTCAAGAGTCATTCCATTTGTTAGGATTAAATTGGGAAAATTTTGTAGACATCTCAGATAGATATAAACGCCCAGCAGAAGTTCCAGCACTATTAGGGGACCCCACAAAAGCCGAATCAACGCTTAATTGGCATCCAAAAACGCATTTCAAAGAATTAGTAAATATGATGCTTGCTTCAGACTTAAGAGATGCAATGATTGAACACGGATTAACTAAGGGTTCAGAACATCATCCAGATGAGTATTATCTTGATAAAGCTAGAGAACTAGCTAAAAATTTGTAACATGAAGATAAATTGGAACGAGCCTAAATTCGAAGACGAGGAAATTAGAGCAGTATCCGAAGTTTTAAAAGAGGGATTTGTTACCGAAGGAAAGAGATCTTACGAATTAGAAGAAAAACTAAAATCTTTTCTAGGAGTTAAACATGTTATTCTCACCACAAGTTGTAGTGCAGCTATGTTTTTGGCAATGGAAGCAGACAAAATTATAAGAAATTTAGAAGATTATGAAGTCTTAGTTCCCGATCTAACTTTCATTGCTACTGCCACAAGTATAGAACTAGCGGGGGGGAAACCTATTCTGGTCGATATAGACAGAGATAACTTCTGCATTTCGCCGGAAGATATAAGAAGAAAAATTACTTCAAAAACGAAGGCAATTATTCCAGTACATGTTTTAGGAAGAAGTTGCAGAATGCAAGAGATTATAAATATTGCAGAAGAGTTCAACTTAACAATTATAGAAGATGCTGCAAATGCACTAGGTTCAAATTATAACGGAGATAAATTGGGAACTTTAGGTAAGATGGGTTGTTTTTCTCTTCAAGCAAACAAAACTATTACTTGTGGTCATGGAGGATTTATAGTTACTAATGATGATAAATATAACAATATTTTAAGAAGATTGAAAGATTTTGGCAGATTAAATAAAGAAGAGGAATTTCACAGCATACTAGGATTTAATTTCAAATTCACAGATATACAATCAGCAATAGTTCTAGAACAATTAAAAAGGTTACCCTTAAGAATAGAAAACTTAATTAAACAAAGAAAAAGATACGAACAAAATTTAAGAGATATAAGTGCAATTAATTTTCCTAAAGTAGACTATTTTGCAGGAGAAGTACCATTATATGTAGATATTCTAACCGAAAAAAGAGATGCGCTAAAGAATTATCTTTCAAAACTTGAAATAGGTTCAAGAAAATGTTGGCATCCCTTACACAGAAATCCTCCTTATAATTATCAAGGAAAAGACTCTAATTTCCCTAATTCTTGTCATATTTCTGATACGTGTCTATGGCTTCCAAACGGAAACAACATAACCTTTGAAGAGATAGATTATATTTGTAATAAAATAAAAAAATTTTATGAATGACTCTTGATACAGACTAGATTTAATCCTAGAGGTATTCCTTTTGGATCCATATGGGGAATGTATGCTGCAGAAAAATCATCATATCCCGACGGAAAGAAGCTTCTCCAATCATATCTCGCAACATTAGTAAAACCTGCAGATTCTAGCACTTTCTTTAATGAATCATAATCATAAACGGTTTTATGGTATAATATTTCTCTTCCCCTTTCCGTTTCTATCTCTATTCTCCCAAATATCGGTCCAAGAATACCTTTGCCATCTACATCATGATATTTTTGATAAACTTTTGCAATACCTTCAAAATCAGGAACAGACATTCTTATAACTCCTCCCTGCTTAAGAACCCGTTTCCACTCAGCCAAAACGTTTGGAACTTCAGTTATTCTATCAAAATACTCAAAGGTACCACAAGAGTATATTTCATCTGCAGAATTATCGGGAAACATAGGCAAGGTTTTTATATCATGATAATAGTCAATATGTTCATGCTTATCTAAATCAACATGAACATAACCTTTAAGAAATCTTTTGCCACAACCCAGATGAATTTTCATTCCTTAAGAAACTCCTTGGATTCATTAATCTTATCCTTAGGAATTATAGTCTGAGTAATTCTATATGTATCTGCTTCGTAGTCTTTTCCACCCCTTATTCCTTGGGTGAATACTACGAATTCATTCTCCTCCACTATCCTCAGTGCATGAATTTCATTAGGAGGAGTAGATACCAAATCTCCAGTTTTCAATAAAATCATTTTTGCAGGTTCATTAGAATCAAACGGTTTATACCAATACTCAAGGGCACCCTTAGTTATTAACATATGCTGGGTAGTATTTTTATGATAATGATCTCCTCGCAATGCTCCTTTTTTTGAAGAGATTATAGACACATGCTGAATATTCTGATTATAAAATATATCTGCAATTTTGCCTCGATAATCTTCATGCAACTCTAGAGGAGGAATAACTTCTCTCCAAACATTAATCTTTTTCATAAATAATGTTCAATTTCAAGGTATTTAAATATTATTACATCGGAGCAATAAACTTTATCTTAGGATTAATCTTTTCAAGGTTAGGCTTCAGTTTATCTATTAAATTCCAAGATAACACCAAAGCATATGGCTCATCAAATTTAGAAAATATCTCATCATTTACAATAGGTATTCTTGTTAACGGGGTATATTTTCCTTGTTTATGACTAGAGGAATCAGTTACATAATTTATCACGGTTTTATTTAGTGCATAAAAATTAAGAAAAGTATTTCCCTTTGCAGGAGCACCAACTGCAATAATAGGGTATCCTTTTTCTTTTAACTCATAAATTTCTTTCAAGAAAGAATTTCTTTTTTGTAATATCTCTTGCATTATTAGTAAATATTTATTTTTATTAAACAATCCTTCATTATCCTCAACTTGAATCATTTTAGATACATTATCTGACTCAAAAAATCCAGAATTATGCAACCTCGCAAAAATCCTTAATGAACCCCCATGATAATTTACCTCTTCAACATCCGTAATAATCATACCGACTTGTTCGAGAAGTCTTTTAGCAGATTTAACACTATAATAACTAACGTGTTCATGATAAACTTGGTCTATCTTTCTTGACTTTATACTTGTTAACCAATATGGTTGTTCAAATACAAATACTCCTTGTTGAGATAACAAATCTTTAACTCCTTGAACGAAGTTTAAAGGATTATCTGCATGATTAAAAACGTTATTTGCAATTATTAACTCTGCCTTTCCATACTTTTCCAATATCTTATTCGCGGTATTTTTTGTAAATAAATCAACAAAAGTATCAATATTTCTCTTTTTTGCAATCTTAGCCATATATTCAGAGGGATCAACTCCAAGTACTTTAAATCCAGTTTTAAAGAATTGCTCAGAAAGAAATCCATCATTAGATCCAATTTCTACAACAAAAGCACCCTTATCTAAATTAACTTTCTTAATAATTGTCTTTGCATATTCTTCCCAATGTTGAGTTGCAAAAGAAGAGTTAGAAGAAGTATAAGAATAATCATTTAGCAAAAAATATCTTTCTTCAGGCTTAGTCTCACAAGAAGTTTGAACATGTCCGCAATCTTCGCATAAGTCACATATTAATGGATAAACCGGTTCAGACTGACTTAACTTATCTTCAGATATAAAAGTATCTGCGAAAGGGTGAATACCTAAATCAATAATCTTATTCAGATTTTTAGAATTACAAACAAGGCAATTTTGTCTAAACATTCTCTCCTCGAATAAATATTTTATCTGCCACTTTACCATTATAAGGTCCATTCTTATACTCATAAAATAAAGTATCATCCTTAATTACTTCAAAAGAATGTCCTCCTGAAAACAAGACTATACAATCTCCTGGATTTAAGGTAAATTCAGATATTTCTTTATCATCTAAATCGTAAAACTTTCCCTTGATAGATCCTCGAATTATAACCAATGATTCTTGCGTTTTATCCGAATTACGCAACTGAACTAAGTGTTTATGGGCAGAGTATATCTTTTTAGCATTAGCCTTTAGAGATCTAACTTGTAAAAACTCTTTCTCAGACGTTATATCTATACCTGCCGTATTTTGAGCGACCATATCTTCGACTTTAAATATTATCCCCAGAACCTCTTCAGGTTTGATCTTTGAATATACTTTTTCCATAATCAATCTGGAAGTTATAATTTTATAAACCTTTTCATATAGTCCTTAGTCAAATAATAATACTAAACTTAGGGCTTTATGTATTATAATCATTAAAGATACGCAAGCCTTTTAAAACCATCATTACATAATTTATTATGAACAAGATAAAAATCTATCTACAACGTCCTTGGAAGATTTCCGATTCTCCCTATTATCATTATCTATTATCCAATCCTCCATCTAATGTAGAATACATCAATACTCAGGGCAAAAGACAAGGAGTAATAGAAAATCATAAGAAATTTAGATTAATAAATAATCTAAAAGGATACATCAAAAAAGCATTTAGAATATTTTACAAAGGATTTCCAAATGCACATTATACATTTTCCAATGAAAAATATGACTTAATTCATTGTGCGCATTGCATGAGCCTAAATCATAGTCCTTGGATAATGGACATAGAATTTGTAAATCAATTTTGGGCGTCAGGAAATGCATATCCTAATAAAAAGAAAACAGTTTTAAAAATACTTAAAAATAATAATTGTAAGAAAATTCTCGCTTGGACAGAATGGACTAAACAAGGCATTCTAGAAATACTTCCTGAAATTAAGGATAAAATAGAAGTGGTTTATCCTGCAATCCCCTCCCGCAATATCAGTAAAAAAGAAAACAAAGACATCACTTTATTATTTATCTCCAGAAGATTTTATTTCAAAGGAGGGTTACATGCACTTGAAGTTATGGATAGACTAACAAAGAAATATTCTAACATAAAAGGAATAATTGTTTCAGATACTCCTCGAGAAGTGATTTCGCATTATTCTCAAAACAAAAATATCTCCTTCTTTGAAGTTATGCCTCAAAAAGAATTAATGAAAAAAGTCTACCCTCTTGCAGATATATTCATTTATCCATCATACACAGACACATTCGGTTTTGGTTTAACAGAAGCACTTTCATTCGGACTTCCAGTAATTACAGTCGACGGACAAGCAAGAAAAGAGATTATTCAAGAAGGCAAAACCGGATTTGTTATTCCTGCACCTAAAAATTTAGATTTATATTCACTAAAAAATCAAGAAAAAACAATTCAAGAAATAGTGAGCAAAGCATCATTATTAATTGAAAATAAAACTCTAAGAAAAACTATGTCAAAAAACGCCCTAAATGAAATCAAAACTGGAAGATTTTCAATAACAGAAAGGAATAAAAAGCTTAAATTAATCTTTCAGGAAGCGATAAGATGATTATCTCAGAGATGGGCAGAGGATTAGGAAATACTATGTTTGTTTATGCCGCCGCCCTGTCATTAGCAAAGCACCATAAAACAGAATTAGAATTAGATACTACCTTTTTAAAATCTTGGCCTAGATGGGAAAAATACGGAGGCCTATGGGAATTTGAACTAGGTAGGTTCAATATTACTGCAAAGGAAGCATCAAAACAGGAAATTAGAAGATTTATATATCGAACAGGCTTTCGTCCAATAGACAAGATAATTAGAAGGTATAACTTATTTGAGAGAAGGGTTTATAGATTTCCCAGCAATGGTTCATTAAAAGACTTTTTCAATCTCCCAGATAATATATATCTTTGGGGTTATATGGGGAGAGAAAAGTTTTTCAAATCAATTAAAAATCAGATTAAAAATGAATTTACTCTAAAAGATGAATTCAAAGCACCAATAAAATCAATTCTTAAAGAAGTTACCAATTGTAATTCGGTAAGCATTCATGTAAGAAGAGGAGATTTAGTAAGATTAAAACAGTTCAGGCCCCTAGATTTATTGTATTATCAAAAGGCAATAGATTTAATTAAGAGCAAAGTAAAGAATCCTTTATTTTATGTTTTTTCTGATGAGCTAAGCTGGTGCAAAGAAAATTTAAATTTAGGAGTGAAATTAAACTTTATTGAAGGATACAAAAGTTATCAGGATTTAGAAATAATGCGTTCATGTAAAAATAATATTCTTGCAAATAGTGCATTAAGCTGGTGGGCAGGTTATTTAAACAATAATCGGAATAAAATTGTTATTGCACCTAAAGAATTTACAAATCTTGCAATAAAAATCAATCCCCAAGATTTAGCAGATTTATCTCCAAAAGACTGGATAAAGATATAAAAACCCTTATTTCTAAAACTTAGCATGAGAACTTGTATTATAGTCCCCATAAAAACATTAAATAAGCGTCTCCCAGGTAAAACTTTTAAGTTACTAGACCAAAAACCATTATATCAATACCTGTTCACGACTCTAAAACAGGCATTAGATGAAAAAATAGTAGACTCTATTATGATTGATTCATCTGACAAAGAAGTTTTAGAAATTGCACGCAACTGGGGTTTTACCCCTTCAGAAAGACCTGAAGAATTTAATTCAGATACAACTGCCGGCGATCAACTAATTTCTAGAGTTATTTTAAATCTAAGCGAATTTGACATAATCGGAGAATTTCATATTACTTCTCCATTTCTTTCTTTAGAAACCATCAAAAAGGCAATAATCACTATAAAATCAAATAACTCATTAGATTCAGTTTTTGGAGTAGTTCCTAGATATAACCGATTTTGGATGAAAGAAAAACCTATTAATCATGATACTAAGTTTCTAATAAGAACTCAAGATTTAACCCCCGTTTTAGAAGAAGCAGACTTTTATTTATTTAGAAGAGAGTCATTTCTTAAGTTTAACAAAAGAGTAAGTGGGATTATTGAAACAATTCCAGTATCTAAAGTAGAGGGAGTAGATATTGACTATTTAGAAGATTTTATTTATGCAGAATCATTACTGGCTGCAAATCTAGTTCCAAATTTTGCAAGACTCAATCAAAAGGCTTAAAAAACATTCAACTATCTGATTTTATGGATAATCTAGTAATAGTGGGGGTTGGAGATTTATATAATAGGTTTGTAGAACATGCTCTAAAATATATGGTTGATAAGAAAGAATTGAATGTTCTTGCTACAATAGATATTAAAGATAAGCCTAAAGATTCACTTGATTGCCCGCATATCCTAAGAAAAAGCAACGAAAAATTAAGTGTGATTTTGGCGCCTCTAAAACAATTTAACCCTCTAGTCTTTTTGGGGCACCCAAACAATCTACATCTTAGCGATGCAAAAGACTTACTTTCTAACGGATTTAAAGTGCTTATAGAAAAGCCTTATGCTATTAATAATCAAGAGCTTAAAGAGCTACCTCTGCTCATAGAAAAATATCCTGAAAAAATTGTTCTTTTAGATTACTATCTTAAAAGAAAAGCAATTCCTTTAATGATATTAGGAGGAATAATAGACAAAGACAGCTTTTATCTAAATGAATCAGATATCTGGGAAAAAGATACATCTCTGTCTAACATTAAAGAATTATATTCGACATTTGATGAGATAATTGGAAAACCAAATTTAGTCTATATCGGGCTTCTTGAGGGAGCAGAGGATTCTGCAAAAGTAGAACATAGAGGAGAGCATATAATTAATTGGGAAAAAGGCGGGGGAATGATTCAAGACTTAGGACTTCACGCTTCAGCATTACTTTTTGCACTTGAACCATATATTGGGAAGATAGACAAAACTTTTTCAAACGGAACTGTAAAAATAGCCAGAGAGAAAGGATACATTGTTTCTGCTCAACAGAAATATAACCTCTCCCTTGATAAACTTGGGGAAACCTATGCAGAAATAAAACTTCAAACTGATAAATCTGCAGATATAATTATAAAAATTGGTAAGTATCTTCAAAATAATCCTGTAGAAAAGAAGATGTTAATCAAAGGAGATAAAGGAGAATTAAATATGGACTTTTATACAAATACTTTTTCAATTAAATCAAAATCTTCCAAAATTAAAAAAACTTATGTTCTCAATAACAATAAAAATATGAGATATTATCCAGTAATTCAATCTGCTATTAAATTATTCTCTTCTAATCCCCCTTTATCTTCAAATCTAAAAAATATTCTTCTTTCTGCACAAGAATTAGTTATAAGTATTAACCATAAAGCTAAAAATTTAAAAAATATAGGAATATATGAAAATGGACAAAATCATCACCAAATATTCGGAGTAAAAAATGAAATTAAACCCTAAAATTGTTATAACCACTTCTACTTTTTCAAAAAATGAAACATTAATGGAAGAACTTAGGAAAAGCTTTTCTAATATTGTTACTAAATCTAAAGTTGGAGCATATACTCCAGAGGAACTATTAGCAGTCTTAAACGATGCAGATGCTGGAATAATAGGCTTAGAAATAATTGATGAATCTGTTCTCAAACACTGTCCAAATCTAAAAATATTATCTAAATTTGGAGTGGGGCTTGATAACATAAATATCTCAGATTGTGAAAAAAGAGGAATTGCTATAGGATGGAAACCTGGAACAAATAAAAGATCTGTAGCAGAACTTGCTCTTTGTTTTATGTTATCTTTAACTAGAAATGTTTGTAAAACCTCAAATCAACTTAAACAAGGAATTTGGAATAAAAACGGAGGAACTGATTTAACTGGAAAAACAGTAGGAATAATTGGTGCTGGAAACGTTGGAAAAGAACTTATTTCATTATTAAAACCATTTCACTGCAAGATATTAGTTAATGATATAATTAATCAAAAAGATTATTACTTAAAAGAAGGCATAATAGAATCTACAAAAGAAGAAATATTCAAAAATTCTGATTTTATTTCCCTTCACGTTCCTTTAACAAATCTCACTTCTAATTTAATTAACAAAAAATCATTTAATCTTATGAAATCTTCCGCTTTTCTAATAAACACTGCAAGAGGACAAATAGTCAATAATGACGATTTACTTTTAGCTCTCAAAGACGGAAAAATCGCAGGTGCAGCCATCGATGTATATTTAGAAGAACCTCCTAAAAATAGAGAGCTCATAGAGCATCCAAATTTAATTTGCACACCTCACATTGCTGGAAATTCAAAAGAAGCAGTTTTAGCTATGGGTTTTGCTGCCATAGATGAGTTAAAATCTTTTTTTAAAAATAAATAATTTAATTCCTAGTGTTATTTAACTAAAAATGGATGATATTTAGAAATATCTTCAACTAGAGGCACTTTGTTAATCCATTCAAAATATTTCTTTAATCCTTGCTCAAGAGTATATCTTGGTTCCCAATCTAAATCTCTTTTAACCTTAGAGATATCTGCATGAAATCCATTGGTATCTCCAGGAGTTCCTTCTGAAATTATTACTGGATAATCTTTAGATTTTCCAGATGCCTGAATTATTTGTTCTACAAGTTGAGATACAAAAACTTTTTTCCCAGTAGACAACACATACAAATTATTAAATGTTTTATCACAATCATACGCTTTCAAAAGAGCAGCAACAGTATCCTCGACAAATAAGAAATCTCTAAATCTGTCTAATCTTCCTCGTACATTTATCGGTTCTCCTCTCCAAACAAAGCTACAAAATATACTAACCATTCCCTTCTTAGTAAAATTAAGATTTTCTCCTGGCCCATAATTATTAGTAAGTCTAAATATAGTATACTTAGTCTCAGAATCTCTCAATAATTGCTTAATGAACAACTCTCCAGAATATTTAGATACTCCATAAATCGAATCTGGGCTTATAAGAGTTTCTTCATCTACTATTTCTTTACATGCAGAACCATAAACTGCGCTGGTGCTGCTATATATAAGTCTCTTTATTTTTCTATTTTTACAATAATTCGCAATTAACCAAGTACCATAAGCATTAACTTGAATATCCGAAGAAGGATCTCTATAGGAATCTTCGCCAGAAGTTTGTGCAGCAAGATGATATACTCCATCTATATGATAACTATCTAATACTTGATATAAAAATGGATTAGTTATATCTAAATTGATAAATACTGCCCTAGGATTCACATATGCAAGCCCTCCCTTTTTTTGCAAAATATCTACAATAATAACTTTATTACCTCTTTTAATAAGTTCTTCTACTAGATATGACCCTACAAATCCTGCCCCGCCAGTAATTAATATAGTTTCCACCCAACTTTATCAAGTATGTCCTATAAAAAGATTTCTATAGAGGACTTTGAATAACCTCCGATTTCAAAACATTTTATGGGGTTTTCAAAGGACTTCTTAGAGGATTTGAGGGTTTTTCCAAATCCTCTATATTTTTAATTTAGCAGAGATTACTTTTTTATAGAATTCCGACACACTTAATCCATTTGGAAAGAAAAACATTTTTCCTCGTTCATTTATATATTTTTTGAGTATTTTATTCCAACTATTTAAATCTCCTCTTTTTTTAAATAATCTTTCTATTTCCTCTAAATTAGAAAAATAATCTTTAATATCCCAAAGATTTGACCAAAATTCATCCTTAAATCTAAAGATAGGTATTTCATAAAGAAGAGATTCATAAGCAACTGAAGTATTATGCACGATTACAAAATCGCTTCTTTTCAATAAATCTGGTATGCTATCTTCTTTATTCACAAAATTAAAGCTCCCAATATTTAAAAATTCAGAATAATTTTCAATTTTATCAAATGGATGTAATTTCAGATTAAATTTTATTTCATGGTGTTTTTTTGAAAATTCCCTAAGTAAAATTAGTAATTTTTCATTACTTTTCCTATATGCCGGGACACTAAAAAAGAAAGTCGCTTCCCTCGGTTTGAATTTTTCTTTTCTATTTTGTTTGGGTAAATCATACTTAGGGTTACCGACAACTAACAACCTTCTAACATCTTTTATGCATTTACTTTGTATATCCTGACTACTCTTTCCCCACAGCAATGAATAGCCCGCAATAAGGTTTTCATTTTGAATAATAAATGGACTAAAGTTTTTATTATTATTCGATAAGAAACCATGCTGAAGAGTAAAAGTCGGAATATCCTTCTTATTGCATATAGACGCTAGAATAGTCTCTTCTCCCATCGAAGAAGAAGAAAAAGATAAATATCCTCTAGGAGCATATCTCTCAATAATTTTCTCAAATTCTTCAATCTGCATACATCTATAATACGTTCTTGCAATAAAGAAAAAATAATATTCTCCCAGCATTTCTTTCAATCCAGACTTTTCAAATTTTTTCCATAAATACAGAAGTAAACTTATTTTTGGAAATCTAAAACTATTTCTAAGAAATAAATTTTTTTCTTTAGCAGTATATGCATCAATCCAACATAAATCTCCTTTGGGAAATGCTTCAACAGACTTTTTAACTAACTCATAATGATCCTTTCTTGCCATAAAATAACTAACTAGTAGTTTATTCTTTTTTCCACTAGGGTAAAAGTTTTCTTTAAAAAATAATGCCTTTATCTTCATAAGATTTCTTTTAAATTTGCTAGGTTCTTCTATCTTGTCAGTATGAGAAAAATAATAATAAGGATAAATCTCCGTAGCCATTACAGGCCATAGGTTTATTCCATTATACTCTATCTTAGAATAAAACTCCTTCATTCTTCTTAAATATCCTATTTTATCGCTCCAAAGTTTCATATTAACAAAAAATATATTCCCTTATTAAATCTTTATGAACCTCTACCAGAATAAAACTTAATACACTCTTCTAATCCCTTTTCTAAAGTATATTTAGGAGTCCATCCTAAACTCCTTAATTTAGTAGAATCAATAAACTGCTCTTGCAACTCCATGAGCTCAACGGGTCTTTCTACAACCTCAATATCTCTTTCAGAATCCTTCCCCATCAAAGTACATATTTTCTTCATAAATTCTCCAATACTAGTATATTCTGTTCCGCCACAACAATATATCTCCCCGGCTTTGCCTTTTTTCCCCACCAATACAAATGCATCAGCAACATCATCAACATAAACAAATTCTCTTATTTGCTCTGCAGAATCCTTCCATAACATCGCCTTTTGTCCTTTAGATAATCTAGAAATAGATTTAGGAACTACCCTAGAAAAATTATAATCTCCTGGACCGTAAATATTTGAACAAGCAACTATTTTAACAGGAAGTTTAAAATTATTAGCAAAACTTAAAGCGACTAATTGTTGGCAAGCTTT
>JBBSYD010000063.1:0-1564 GCA_038045425.1 Nanobdellota archaeon
ACGAGTATCTAGTACGAGAGGAACGGTACTCGGATGCCTCTGGTATATCGGTTGTCATATGGCAGGCCGAGCAGCTACGCATTGTGTGGATAAGTACTGAAAGCATCTAAGTACGAAGCCATCCATAAGACGAGACAACGAAGGCCGTCAAAGAAGATGACGTTGATAGAGTTGACGTGTACACTCCAAGAACACGAGGAGTTCAGCGTGCAACTACTAATAGCCTTATTATCTATAAAATTCATTTTTTATAGAGCGAAGAATTTATTCTTCGTATCATCAGAATTAATTTAACTTTTAAAACATAACCCACTTATTTTACCCTTTCCTCCTTGCCTTATTTGATTTCTATATAAGTTATGCAATATATTTTAGGATAAATAAATTTAAATAACTATATTTTACTGAATAAATATGCAAGAAATATACTCTCAAGCATATGCTTTATTCAAAGAATCATATGAAATAATAAAAACTGCAAATTTTATGTCATTTAATGAACTAAGAATGCGAACGTTAACTATAATTAGAACTTATGCTCAAATTGTTCCAAATGATGTTAGAAATTCTTTCGAATTAAAACCCAGAGATTTAACGGGTTTTCTTGCAGATAGAAGATCAGCAGAAAATATTGTTGCTACTGCGATGCATAGACTTTAATAAATACTTACTATAATATTATTATCTGTTAATTATTAATTTATCACCAAAATATTATTAAACCCAAAAAATTAATAAATTTTATTTTATAACGATTCATACCATGCTTTAGGTACTAGATAAGTGTCTCCTTGAAATAATCTTTTTGAACTACTTCTGTCAATTTGGGCCCAATGAGGAGTGTGTCCTTGTTCAAGATGCCAATAGAGAGTCCCTTCAGGAATTTCAAAAAGTTCACCATTACCCTTAACAGCCACATATGCATTAAAATCTATTGGCTTCCCATATATTTCGCTAGATGCAGGAGTAGCTCCAATCTTGATTTTTTTCCAACCATCAAAAACTTCAGTTGTAGTCTCTAATCTACTTTTCTTTTCATCAGCCATAAAAATTCATCTCATATTGCTTTTTAAACCTTCTTTCAGAATTTAACTATCAAATGGTAGGCATTATTTACTAAATTATACAAATATTATTAAACCCAAAATTCTATACCATTACATGTCTCAAGATAAATCAACAGACAAACCTCTTATTTGTCGTCCTCCGTATAAAAATCCATATTTTATTTTAGGTACTTTAACTTTATCTATTGGTGTAAGTTATACTTTTGGAACAGTAGACATAAACAATCAGCGAATATCAACTGCCTGTACTGAATTTGGAGGAAATACAAATAAAACTTCTGTAATCCAACAAGCTCATTATCTTCACAAGCAACAAGTATATTCAACTAACAAAACCTGCCGAGAAATTACCGACTTTGCAGAAGGCAAATTAAGTAGGGCAATTAATTACTTTCTTGATAAAAATCTTTTTGTTAAGGAGTAAATCTTTTTTCTGCAATCACCGGCTACATCCCAAATAGATTTTTGAATAGAAATCTAGATCATTAAATGCAAAT
>JBBSYD010000064.1:0-4014 GCA_038045425.1 Nanobdellota archaeon
GAGATATTGCTAACAGTGCGAATAGCACTGAGACAAGAACTATAATTTTGGATACAACTAATCCTCTTGTTAGTTATAGTTCTGAAACTGAGACGAGTGGAAGTATTTTGACTAGAGCTTATATTATTGTTAATGCTAGTGCGAGTGATACGAATTTGAAGAATGTAACAATAAACTTGTATAATTCTAGTGGGCTTGTTAGTTCAAGTGTGAATACTTCTTCTCCTGCTTATGTGAACTTTAGTTCTCTTGCTGATGGAGAGTATTACTTTAATGTAACTGTATATGATTATGCAGGAAATGTTAATAGTACTGTGACTAGAAATCTGACGCTTGATACTTTAACTCCTCTTATTGAGTTTGTATCTCCGACGGAGAATAGCGGAGTAAACAAATCACAGAGATTTGTTTTGATTAATGTTAGTGCTTCGGATGGGAACTTTAGAAATACAACTATTTATTTGTATAATTCAACTGGACTTGTTAATTCAAGTGTTAATACTTCATCTATTGCTTATGTTAATTTCTCTGTTGGTGTTGATGGAATTTATTATTACAATGCAACTGCAAGAGATATTGCTAACAGTGCGAATAGCACTGAGACAAGAACTATAATTTTGGATACGGTAAATCCAGGTGTAGAGTTTGGAACAGGAACGGAGAGTAGTGGAGCGGTTTATACTCGAACTAACATTATTGTTAATGCTAGTGCATCTGATACGAATTTGAAGAATGTAACTATAAACTTGTATAATTCTAGTGGGCTTGTTAATTCTTCTTCGAGTTTAACATCTCCTGATTATGTTAACTTTAGTTCTCTTGCTGATGGAGTTTATTACTTTAATGTAACTGCATACGATTATGCAGGAAATGTTAATAGTACTGCAACTCGAAATTTGACGGTTGATACTGGGGCACCTACTCTTGTTTCTACTTCTAAGACACGTACTTTGCGTTATGAGAATGTTAACTTAAGTGTGAATGCAAGTGATAGTTTGTCTGGGTTGCAGGCAGCAATTGCTTCTGTGCTTTATCCTAATGGAACGGTGCAGAATTATTCTATGAGTTTATTAAATGGAATATTTAATCTTAGTATTGTTAATATGTCTGTTGTTGGGGATTATGATATTAATTATACAATTAATGATTCTGCAGGGAATATTTTAGAAACAACTGATTATTTTGAAGTTTATGTTCCTCTTCCATTTAATGTTGTGGGGAATGTTACTGATGCATTGGGGAATTTAAAGCAGGAGACTTATACTTTCTTTAGACCTGATACAAATATAACGCTCTATAACTTTACTGGTTCGAGTTATGATTTGTCAGATAGTGAAATTGCAAATAGGACATACGACTTAGAAGTAATTGTAGGGAGTAATGTTATTCTTTGGAATAATATTAGTCTTACATCTGCAGTTATTCCAGTTAATATAGATAATCTTACGGCTCCTGCGTCTGGTGCTATCACCAATAATAAGTTTATTACAGGACTGGGAGTTAATACTTCTTTTGAAGGTACAGCGACGATGAATTTAAGTTATGCCGGACTATTTGATGCAGATACTTCTGCAGTTAATGAAACGAGTATAACTGCGTACAAGTGTTCTAATTGGAGTTATACTTCTAGAATATGTAATGGAGAATTTACGGCGTATACTAATATAACAATTGATACTATAAATGATGTTGTTATAGTTTACACAAATGGGTTTTCTTCATATTTCTTGACTGCTGGAACTTGTGGAAATAGTATTTGTCAGGCAGCTTATGGAGAAACTACTTCAACTTGTTCTCTCGATTGTTCTAGTCCTGCAGTTGCAGTTGCTGATAGTGGGGGCGGAGGAGGTGGTGGTGGCGGTGCTACTACTTCAACAATTGCTTCAAAATTGTTTGAGGTTAGTATGGTAAAAATTGAAAGAGAAATTAATGTTGGTGAGGCTGTGAGTGAGCAACTTTCAATTACTAATTCCAAGAGCTCAAAGATAGAGGTATCAGTATCTATTGATGACTCTCTAAAAGAGATAATTGAAGTTGATTCAAAGGTTGAAGTTCTTTCTTTAGATTCGTCAGTTCTCTCTATAAAAATTAATGGGGTTAAAGAGGGAGCTTATGTTGGAAATATCTATTTGAAGAGTGGTACATATAATCAGACAATTCCTGTGAGCATTATTGTGAAGGGTAAAACTTCAAAATTGCTCGATGTTAAAGTTTATTTGGACAAAAAACAAGTGATGCCGGGAGATGAAATTAAGTTTACCGTTGCTGCATTTAATTTAGGACAGTTAAGTAGATATGATATTTTGTTGGGATATGATTTAATTTATGAGTATACTAACTCGAGTATAATTCACAATGAAGAGTCGAGAGCAATAGAGACTTCCTTGACTATTACTGAGGGTATAGTTATTCCTGCTGATGCCCCTTATGGTAAATATATATTAAGAGTAAAAGCAAGTTATGATAATTCTTCTGCTGTATCTTCTGTACAGTTGGTTGTTGGAAGTGTAAATATTTTCATGTCTCCAATTATAAAAGATTATTTGCCGGTTATTGTGAGCGTGTTAGTATCAATATTTATTTTGATTAGCGGAGGATATTATTTTGTTTCTATCAGAAGAAAATTATTTGAGAAAAAGATGGAAGAGAAGAAGAAGAGTAGCATTTATCCTTTCCCAGACTTTTTTGCTTTGCCAAAGTCAAAGTATGCGTATATAGGAATGGTTGCAGATGCTGATGAAAGAACATATCTGGATCATACTCAATTAAATAGACATACATTAATTGCTGGAGGAACTGGAAGTGGAAAAACTGTTGCAGGAATGGTTGTTGTTGAAGAATTATTGAAGAAAGGTTTACCAGTAGTTGTATTTGATCCAGTTGGGCAATGGACTGGTTTTGCAAATAAGAATACGGATTCTACGATGAAAGCTTTATATAAAAAGTTTAAGATTTCCGGAGCAAAAGAGTTCAAACCTACAATTATTGAAATTAATGAAAAAACAATGTCGTTAGATATAATACATTATATGCATAAGAGTGGATTGACTGTATTGAAATTGGATGACTTGACTCCAAAGCAAGCGGATATATTTATTGAAAGATGTTTGAATTCTATTTATAGGGCAAAATTATCTGAGACTGGCGCATTGAAGTCTTTAGTTGTATTGGATGAAGTGCATAGATTGTTACCTAAATATGGTGGAAGAAGAGCGTATCTTAAACTTGAACAGGCAGTTAGAGAGTTTAGAAAGTGGGGAGTTGGATTGCTTATGATTTCGCAAGTGCTTACAGATTTCAAGGGTTCGATAAGAGGTAATATTGGAACTGAAATTCAGTTGCACACTAAATATGAAGGAGACATAAAGAGAGTAAGGGAGAGACATGGGTCGATTTTGAGTAAATTAATATCGAGATTACCTGTAGGTCTTGGAATGATTGAAAGCGGAGGATATAATAAAGGATTGCCTTACTTTGTAGAGTTTAGACCTTTGATGCATTCGCCTTACAAGTTGAATGAAAAGGAGATAAGTAAGTTAATAAGAAAAGATGCAGTCGTTTTATCGAAGAAGGAAGAACCAGAGAAAGAAAAGGATAGTTTAGGTGAATCGGGAAGGAAGAATGGACGTAGGAAATAAAATATCTTTTTGAAATGTTTTTAATTCTTTTTCCATTTTTGAATAAGCCTCCAGAGGGAATTGAACCCTCGACCTATAGTTCATTTGGGATTTTACTCCGTACAAAACTATCGCTCTAGCCGACTGAGCTATGGAGGCTTGAATAAAGCAATTTTAGTGGTGTTAAAAATGTTACGATTAAATGAAATTAGGGTTAATGGTGTATAAGCTTAAATATCCTGAATTTGTGGCTTTTTTGTAGGCCTCATAGTCTATCGGTTAGGACATATCCTTGACGTGGATAGGGGCCCGGTTCGACTCCGGGTGGGGCCATAGGCGTAAAAGGCTACATCCCAAATAAGAAATTCTAGTCAATAAACAAGTTTAAATATACAAT
>JBBSYD010000065.1:0-3524 GCA_038045425.1 Nanobdellota archaeon
ATTGTATATTTAAACTTGTTTATTGACTAGAATTTCTTATTTGGGATGTAGCCGAGACATCCACAAATTATTTAAAGACATAAATGGAGTAAAATAGTATGACAAATGAAGGATATTTTAGAAATCAACCTTCTATTCGCCCAGGGCTCAATTTAGAAATGAGTGGTAACGGAGGGATGGAGTTAAATATAAGAATGTGTCCTCCTGTTGCTGGCAATGTTGGGGAATTGAATGCCCATGCTCGTAGAGGTATATCCGATGTTGTTGGTGATGAGACTTACTCACTTGTTGCAGGTATGTTGGGAACTCATAAGAATGAAGAAATTTTAGCTAGGCTTTTGTCCAATGGTAATTATTCGGCAGGGCTTTCAGAGATTGCGACAATTAGAGGATTAACTCTTTAGATTGTAATTAGAACAGCGTTGACTGTTTCGCATCGGGATAAAGCTCTTTCCAGGTTGCCCAGGTTTTTCTGAATAAACCTGAATTTTCTTGTTTTTTACTTAGACTCCAAAAATTCTTCTATGGGGAGATGCTGAACTTCGTTAAACTCTTTTTTATTTCTTGTAATAAGTATAAAATCTTTTAAATGCTTTTTCTGCTCTTTTAATTCTGCCAAGCCTAGATATTCTCTCGGAGGTATCTTCTCTGAAGAAACAACATTAAATGCTTTACCATCAGAGATGAAATCAACTTCATTTTTGCCTGCCCAATAATATATCTGTTCGTTAGTATTTTTTCTTAATTTTTGGGCAACAAGTGCCTCGAATAGGTGTCCTTCGCTAATTCTTGAAGATAGAGCAGTTGTTAATCCGTTATCTAATACATAGTATTTTGAGGCTCTTCCTGAGATATATTTGGTTTTCGCTGAGTAAGAAAAGAATGGAACTTCAAATATTAAATATGCATCAATTAGATATGAAAGATAATTTTCCGCTGAGCGAGAATTGATGCCTAATTCTTTTGCGAGTTTGTTTGAACTTACTTTTAAGCCGGGATTAGACAAAATATACTGTGCGAGTGCCTTAAATTGCTGAGTTGCTACAACTGAATATTTTTCAAATATGTCTCTCAGTAAAATGTCATTAAAATATTGAAGTGCTAATTGTTTTTTCTTTTCGATATCTTTTTCTAAAACTATCTCAGGAAATCCTCCGTAGTTTAAATATTCTTCAAATGTTGCTAATTTGTTACTTCTAATTTCCGAATAGCTAAATGGAAATATCTCGAAAGTGATATTTCTTCCTGTGAGAACTGTTGCAAGAGAAGGGGCGAATAGAGAAATGTTTGAACCGCTGATTATAAACTTTTTATGAGATTGAATATCGTAGTAAGTCCTTAGCCAGCTTTCAAAACCTTTTATCTTTTGAATCTCGTCAAAAAAATAATAGTCGTAGTCTTTGAACTCCTTCAAAACTTCATCTAATAACGAAATGTCTAAATGTTGTAAAAATCTATAATCATCAAAATTAATATAAATGCATTTTTTATTTGTTCTCTGTGCTATTTGTTGAAGAATAGTTGATTTTCCACATCTTCTTATTCCCTTTATTATTATTATTTCTGGGCGAGATAGCCAGGACTCTATCTTTTCAATATACTCCTTTCTTAGAATACCTTTCTTGTGGAAAGTTGTTATGGCTACATCTTTTATGGCTTCTTTCATAAAAATAGACATTTTAATAGTTTATAAAGGTTTGTAGTGCAATACAAACTGCCTATAAATTTAATGTACTTTGCTTTGCATCGGGATAAAGCTCTTTCCAGGTTGCCCAGGTTTTTCTGAATAGGCCTGAATTTTCTTGTTTTTTGCCGTGAGTTTTAAGATATTCTTTTGTGTAGGGGTCGGAGGGATAACCTGAGCCAAATTCTCCGAATTTCTTTTTTAATTCTTCTATTGAATCTTCTCTTGCAACTTTTGCAAGAATGGATGCTGCGGAGACAGAGGGATGATTGGCATCTGCTTTATGCTCGCAGTGCAATTCTATTTTATCCTGCTCTTTGATGTAACCTAATAGTGTAGCAGTCCAGGCTTTGATATTTACTGAAGGACAGTCCACTATAACTTTTATTTTTTCTTTTCTTCCGAGCATGAGAGTATTAATTATATCTGCGCATTTTATTGCTTCAAGAGTATTGAGATTTATTCCTGAGAGTATTGAATGGTCTATTTGTTCAGGAGTGGAAGAAACTACTTTATAATCTATGCAAGTATCTTTAATTAGTCCTGCGAGTTTTACTCTTAGAGGATGTGCGACTTGCTTAGAATCATTTACTCCTTCTGATTTAAGCATTTTCTCGTCTTCGGATTTTAATAGAACTCCTGCGAGAAACATACTTCCGATTAGTGGCCCCCTACCGCTATCGTCTATGCCTATGACTAAATTACGTGAACTAGTTTTTGAGTTAATATTTTCTCCCATTTTCCGTTATCTCCAAACTTAACTAAATTCAACCTTTTAAGTTCATTTAGCCGTTTAGAGGATGATGCCCAGGTGACTTTAAAATACTTTGCAAACTCTGAAGTTTTCATAGGTGTTTTCAGGAATTTTAAATATGCATCTTTTACTTTAGAGATTATTATAATGTTAGAATTATTTGTCCAAAAGTCTACGCTACCTACGCGATAATTTATTATTTTTCCTTCTTTTTTTAAGTCTACCAAAGTTTCAGTAATTCTTGACTGAGATCTTTTCATAATTTTAGCCAATTTTTTAGTATTTATTGGACTGTTAAATAGGGTTAATAACTTATTTTTTAGGTATAACTTATCATAATGCTCTTGCTTATACCCGCGATATGCATTCCAGAACTTTTCTTTCTTTAATGGATGTAAGTCTGCAAGATTATTTTTTGCAAATATATCCCAGTTTCTTTTGTTAGAGATATTATACATTCTATTACTACTTGTAAAATTATAGTTTAAATTGAAATGATTTAATAGATTATCTATAAACTCTTTTCTCTCTTTTTGAGATATTCTTATTACTCGAACGCCCTTTTTGCCAGTATGAATATTCCCTTCACCAGCAAAAAATCCTCTAAGAATATACTTGAAATAAATATCTCTGCTCAAGAAATTATTGATTATTTCTCTCCACTTTTTTACCATTTCTACTGACGCAATTCTAAATATATAATATGGTTTGGTTGCTCGTTTATGAATATAGTATTTTATTACGTGGTCTTTGATTAGTACTTCTGGTTTTGATCCGTCTCGTGTATAAACATAAATCCGAGGATTATAATTAAAATTCTTGAAAATAATGTTCATTGTTGAACTAAAAAATTCTATTAACTCAAAACAGTTATTTGTGAATGTTATCTCGTATTGTGAATGTTGACTTCCTTCTGCTAGCCATAAACCTACACATTCTGCAACCTTTTTATTTATATTCCCCATAACGTGACATCTAACATAATGCGATATTTATAGTTTACTATTGAATTAAAAATGTATTGATGGAGTGGGCTACATCCCAAATAAGAAATTCTAGTCAATAAACAAGTTTAAATATACAATC
>JBBSYD010000066.1:0-4166 GCA_038045425.1 Nanobdellota archaeon
TTTAGCTAACCTTTTTGGGCTCATACTGCCTAAAAACTTGGGAATTTAGGAATTTGTCTTGCCAGTTTTATTCTTGTTCGGTACATGTCAAAAAAACTTGAATTTTTTCACTAGGTACCTTATCTTCAATGATATAAATTAGATCATATGCCTCTGCTTGGTTCAACCAAGCATTCCCTTCTGCATGTAGTTGTCTATAGAATTGAGTATCATATAACATTTTGTTAATCGTGAGTTGCAAGGGCAGGATTTCTTTGTGCAAGTGCTTGAAGATCTGAATATAGTGCTCTGATTCCTGATTCATTTCCTATTTTTACTGCTAATTGATAGAGCGGACTATCCTCAAAACGAGGGCATTCAGCTAAGCTTGCTAAATCTGGTAAAGATATGACCCTATTTAGTAGGTTTGATGCCCGTTTTCTAGCTTCCTCTAGGGAATTTATGTGAGTTAAAACTATTTGGTGATATTTTGTTGACATGGATATTTGGTGGGAAAAGTGGGTTTTTAAAGCTTCAGAATTCTGAAAATTAAGTTTTCGCTACGTTATCCCAGAGATATTTGTGATATTTTTTATAATTTTCTGCGAGGTCTTTGCTTTGGATGACGAATACGAATAATTCCTCTCCGAATAAGAACTGAGCAACTTTATCTCCGTAAATTACCGTTACTGTTGGATTTCCTGAGAATTCTGGAGGAAGAAACTTGGCGTTAGTAAACATATTATTAGAGACTAATTTACGTTTCTCATATCTAAATAGATGGTAACTTCCTACTTTCTTTTTAATTCTTCTTTTATTCCAATCATTCCAATATGCAGGAAATCTATCTGGAACATACAACCCTGAGCCAATCCAATAAATATTAGGATAATTGAGCATATCGTCCCAAACTGCTTTTACTCCTTCTGGACCCTTAAAGATTTCTGAAAAGAGTTGTTCTTTTTTAGAGTTAAATAACTCTTTCACATTAGGAAGAATCTTGTTTACTTCATTCTTTACATCGTCTAAACTAGATTTCTTTTCCTCTATGTAGCTTATTAGTTTGTCTGGATTTGATACGCGAAATATCCTTTTTCCGTTTTCATCAAAATAGGATGCCAGACCTCGCTCAATGAGTTTATTTAGAATGTCGTAGATGTTTCTTCTGTCCATTCCTACTTTTTCGTGTATATTATTTAAGGAGGTTGCACCTAATTCAAGGAGGGCCGAGTAGACTTTTATTTCTCCTTCGGAGAGGCCTAGTTTTCTAAGGACTTCAAGGTTCATTATTATTTGGAGATTTTGGGATTAATAAATCTATTTATTATGGTAGTATTACATTACCATAAATGTTTATATACCTGTTATTTAGAGTGTTATTATTAAGTAGTTACATAAAACTGCTTAAAACAAATAAATCAAAGGAAAAACAAAATGACAAAGACACAAAGAACATCAGTTTTAGACAGAATTGCTAGATTGTATCATGATAGTATGGCAGGATATTGCAGAGCTGAGCGCCATGCACTGAGATCCAAGTTTCATGAAGAAATGGCTAGGGCATTTGATTCGCATATGGGGGAGGGACAATGACAAAAACATTAACTAAACTGATTGGAGCAGGAATATTAGTCGGAGCTTTGCTTTATGGATGTAAATCTGAGAATAAAGACCTACCAGTTAATACCCAGACAAGAAAAATAATACAATCTTATTCAGAACAGAGGGTTGCCCCAGCTGTTTATGCAACAGATGTGGAAGGGTTTGTTAAACAATATAGGGAGAATATCGATTTTGCATTAAAAACATTTAATCAGGGAATAAGTGATAAAAACTATACTCTTGATGAGCAATTAACAACTTGGCAAGGATTTAGAAATGCTGAAAAATGTCTAGAAAAAATAGCTGTTCTAGATGATTATGGTAAATATCTTAGATATTGGAAAAGTTCACGTGATGGAGAGATCCATATAGATAATATAAATGATTCAAGACTTAAATTAAACGAAAGAGAATCTAATTTAAAATATTTAATAGATAAAAATGTAAATGATATTGATATTAGAACTCCTGAACTTGAAAAAGAATTAGTCAATCAAGGTCTTGATGTTAAAGTAGAATCAACTGGAGCCCCAGAAGCAGGGCTTGGAGCACTATTTGGAATTCTATCTTTGGGTATTTTTGCAGTGAGCTATCCATTTATTAGACTGGTGAGCAGAGGGTAAAATGAAAAACACAATGAAAAATATTGGAATGGCACTATTATCTTTGGGAATAATTAGCCAGGCAACTATTCCTGTGAGGGGAAATGATATTTTTATTGGAACAAGAGGACCAACTGAACATCAGCTTGATGTGAGGGCAAGTTATACTGAGAAGAAAGATGCAAAGGGAATTAGTACTAGAACCTTTGCCCAAAATGATGTTTTAAAATATTGGAATACCTTGGTAAAAAGAGCGGGAAATGAATTGGGAGTTTTTGGATTTGCAAATATCTCTGCTTATAGGTCTGTAGATAATGGAAAAGCAAGAAGCAAGGGATTTGGAGATTTAACTTTGGGAATGGGACCAAGGGGGACTTTGTCTCTTGACGGAGGAAAAGGCGGAAGTTTACATGTTATAGGTTATGGAAAAGCGATTATTCCAACTGCCGATGTGAAAACTCCTGCACTTGGAAATGATAGAACTGATTTTGGAGCAGGAGCTTTTTTGACATATCTTAGCCCGAATAGAAAATTTGAAATTGATGGTGCTGTTGATTATGTTTGGGCAGGAAGAAATAGCAGAGGAGTTAAGGGAATGGATGTTTTGTCGGGAGGATTAATCGCTGGAGGGCAGATTTATGATTCTAAGAAATTGGAATTGCGTTTGGCTGGAGGATTGAATGGGCAAATAAGAGACGATGGAGCTTATTCTTATGGGCCGAGAGCAGTTTTGAGATTAACTCCTAAATTTCAGAGTGGGAAGAAGCACGGACATTTTGAATTAATTGGAGATTATGATGCTTCTGCGAAGAATATGCCTAAGGGATTTGGAGTTTTGGGGCAGTTGAGGATTAATTTCTAGGAATTGAATTAAAAAGGAAAGTTTAAATAGTTATCACCATTATGATAATAGTTATCAGTATAGTGATAATAAATCATGTGGGAGGAAAAAATGGAATTAATGCAAGTTATAAAGAAGCCAGAGATGAGGAGGATATTTGGAGAGCGAGAGCTAGAAATAATTGAAAAACAATTAATGGGAATAAGATTAACTCCTTCTGAAATAACAAGACTTTCCAGAGATATAAGAAAAAAGTTTATGGCTGTTCAAATGTTAAATAACACGTCAATATTCTCTCTTAAAAAAGGAAGTGAACTAAAAAGAAAAATTGAAGAAGTCAAACAAAAAATCTTAGAGAATAGATATTTTCCAAAAATAAAAAAAATTGTGTTATATGGTTCAAGTGCCTATGGAATAAGAACATTTCGTTCAGATATTGATATTGCCGTAGAATTTGATACAATTGAGAAAAAGGATGCATTTAATTTTATAGTTGGATTAGGATTTGATAAAAAAGTACAAGTAGAAGTATATAACCTTCTTCCAGATAAAATAAAAAAAGAAATAGATGAAAGAGGTAAAATTATTTATGAACGAAAGAGTTAATGACAAAATAAATGAAGTAGAGAAGAATATTGATTTTTTATCTGAAATAATTCCTGAAAGTTTGGAAAATTATTTAGCAGATCGTGAGAAAAGGATGGCTTGTGAAAGAGTTTCTGAAATAATTATTGAAGCAGTAACAGATATTTCTTTTTTAGTATTTAAAGAAGAGTTAATTAAAGATAAGAATTTAGTGGTGCCTAAAAGTGATTCTGATGTTTTTGAAATATTAGCAAGAAGAAAAATAATTTCTCAAATATTGAGCAGAAAATTAATTGAAGCGAAAGGTATGAGAAATCATCTTGCTCATGAATATGAAGATATTGATGATAAAATTGTTTTTAATGCTATCTCGAATGAATTACCAAACGACACTAGAGAGTTTATTAAGGAGGTTTTAAAATATTATAGTTGAAGTAATAATATGAATGAAATAAGATTTGGACCTGCGGGACTTGGGCCTGTTAAAACGGCTGAAGAAGTGCTTGAGAAGTATCATAAGCTTGGGCTTCGAGCGTGTGAAATTGCATTTACTTATT
>JBBSYD010000067.1:0-25347 GCA_038045425.1 Nanobdellota archaeon
TTGTTTTTACGAGCATCATATTATAGAGTATAAACTATCATTTAAAAATTCTTGTGTTCCTGTAACAATAATTGAGAAAGGGGGGGTAATTTATACACAAATGGTGGCAGATTATTTAGTATTGTTGCAGAAGGGGATGATTTGGAGAAATGTCAAGCAAGAGCATTACAAGGAATGGAATGTTTTCATGTAGATGGCGATGGAATGAATTATAGAAAAAATATTGCTTTAAGAGATATTGACCGATTAAAACATCAGAAAAGTTAAGAATTTATATAATCGAGACAAATTTATACAAATCTATTAAAACCTTGTAAATTAGAAAAATTAATGGGGCTTGCATTTTGTTTTAATAGGCAGATTATGGAAGTAGAAAGTAGTGTTTCTAGAGTTAAATTTGTTGTCAAGGGGGCTTTAGATTTACCTTTGGCACTTTATTATATGGATAATGTTCCAGAAGATAGAGAAAAAGATATAGGAGTTGAGAAACGGTTTAGTTTACCTGAACATAAAGTAAAAAGAGTGTTTAGACCTTTATTTTCAGGAGATTTAGGATATTCAAATTATAATTTTGTATTGCTTAATGCCGAGGTAAAACACAAATTCTCGGATGTTGTCAGAGACTATTCTTTATTTTTACAGCAGAGACAAACACAATTTGGGAGTGCTCAACCTGAAAGAAAAGTTCAGTTTCTTGATTTTGATTTAGAGATTTTAAAAAGATTATCTGTACTAAATTTGTTAAGTCGAGCAAATCCTAAAAATGGCACATTTTGCAGGTGGGGAATAGATTATAAACTAAAATCAGAAGGAACAGCAATTAAAACTATATGTTTGTATGAGGCGGATATGGGTAAGGGTTTAAGGCATATAATCGGTTATAATAGCAGCGATAGAAAAGAAACAAATTTGGATGAAAGAATTGAATTTTGAATTTAGTTAGGTAATAGAAAGAAGGAGATTATAGTTTATTAATTGCTTTTTCAGCAAGCATTTTATAAGATTCAGAATGAAAAACAAAGAACTACTTTTCCTAAGCTTTTAAATTTTATTCATTTACCCCTCAACTTGCTGCGGTTGGGTTTTTCATTTATTTGCGCAAAGGATGTCTTTTAATTTTTCTATATCTCGAGAAATCAGATTGACTGAACACTCCAGGATAAGCATTATCTACAAACTTAAAGACTGAACCATTAAAAAGCCTAGGATTGGATAGGTATCCTCCGAAACCAACTTGCGCAAAAAGCTTGTATGAAGCATATGAATTGATTTCATCTTGAGGAATTTGAAGATATTTATCAAAAAGCCATCTTACTGCTTTTCCTGCAATTTCTTTAGGATTGTCGGTCCATCTTGAAGTTAAAGTCCAGGGTAAAATTTGTTTAGGAAAATGATGATGAAATAATTCATAAATCTGCCCAGAATAATTATGATTCAGTAGACAGCTTAAACCAAATGAAATTAAAGCAGAAGAATTTACAAATTTTTTTAATCCTAAGTCGTATGTAGCTTCAGGTGTTAATCCAGAAATATCTTGTCTTTGATGCTCGATTAAAAATGAAATTAATTCTGTTTTTTGATTTTCTTCAGAATCCCAATAACCCTTAGGACGAGTATTGCAGTCTTTTGGTTTTAATTCTGAAAATTGAGTGCGAAGAGCAAGGAATGGAGAACTACGAAATTGCATGGATAATAATCCTCCAAGTCCATCTTCTCTAAATGCTCGTCTTGTTACTCCCCTACAATCTGCTAATTTCTTAATGTTTCTTTTTTTACAAAACCATTTGATTGCATTTATGCCATTTTGAGCCCCGTTATCTCCAGACCAGTAACCTAAAGGAGAACGATTAAATTCCCAAGGCTGAAATTCGTCTGGATAAACTGCTTGTACTGCATTCATAGCTGAATCTTGATAAAAATTAGCTAAAAGCACATGAAGTCCAAGATTTCTGAAAAATCTTGAATTTGCTTTTACAGGCACATCTTTTTTAGGAATTCTTGCAACTTCTTCAATACTTGTTTGTATAATTTTATTAGCAACTTTTTCTGAATTTCTTTGAGATAATATTCCTCTTTTACCTCTAACATAAAACTTTCCAAATTTCTTACGCAATAAATCGTGAAATACTTTAATAGTATCAATATCTTCAAATTTAGTATCTTCTTCTCCAAGAACATCATATAATGATCCGTCTTCACCTTCTTCAAAGGGAGCATCTAAAGAACTAAGTGATTCGAGAGGAATTCTTTTTTGAGCTTTTGACTTTTTTAGTTCTCCAAACATAGCATATTTTATTGATTGCACATAATACGATTCAGGGACATTTTCTCTTTTTTCATTTATATTCCATACTGCTATTCTTCCTAACTGAGCAAAATCCTGAACTTCTTCAGCATTTCTAGCATATCTTCTTGCAATTGAAACAATCTTTCCTTCAAGAGTTTCTATCGAAATCATTTTTTAACAGCCCTCATTGATGTAATTAAAAGTACCTTTTTAAAAAATGTATCCTGAAATTGACCTCTGTAATGAGGTTGGCTTCCAATTAAAATAGGTGTTAATTTGCATACCCCTAGCACCAGAGTTCGCTCTCTTTTTCCGTGCTCTTCGGATATTTCGATGCATAATGAGAGTAATTCTTCAAAATATCGCATCAATTTTGGCATGTTCGATAAATGAATAATGGCTTGACTTATAGGATTATACTCCCTTTCAGTTAACTGATGCAATCCTTCTGTTTTGTCTTTAGGTATTTCATTTACAAATCTATTTAATTTATCTTTTGTAAGATATTCAGTAGGATTCACTATTATCTTCATCTTAATCTTCTCAGAATTAGTCTGAGGCTGAACACCCCTAATTTAATAGAATAATATTTGGGGTTTTTATAACTTTTTATTTAGCGAATCAAGGTTTGCTGTCAAGATTAAAACTATGATTATATTCTTACTTGCAATATTATGGCAAATTATTTTAGGATTCCAACCCGTAATATTTTAAGTAAAAGATTACAGATAAATCATAAAGCTACTTTTTTGCAAGAGAATGAAGCAAATTTCTCGGAGGAACATAATTAGGAATAAAATCAATCAATTTTTCAGCAAATTTATTTGCTTCTCTTCTTGAATAATCCTTCATTGCTAAATAAGTAACATTTTCTGGATGAACAAATTCACTAGCAAGATGTTCTCCTAATTTTTGAGCTAATCTTAAATGTTCTCCATCAAAATTCACTAAAGAATAAAATTGAGGGCATACCTCTGGAGCCGTAGATAATCTTAGTCTAAACAATTCGTCCATTGTTTCTTCCTTAGTTCTAGATTCAACTCTAAACAGGGCTAAATCTCCTTCGCTACCAATATTTCCAAATTGCATGTTATGTCTATAAGGAACTCCTCTAGAAACCACAAATCTGGGTCCGCTCCTTCGATTTATATCTAATACTATTCCTGCACCATAAGAAAGCCCGCAATGTCTTGAACTATGTCCAGAATCAGAATCATCAATCAGAGCAAGGTTTTTACAAACAGAAACTAAACAAACTTTATGCTTTTTCTCCAAATGAGAATAAACCCTATCTAAAAAAACTACTCCCTTAGAAGGTGGTTGCTCAGACATAATGATGATTAGCGTTTTAGTTTAAATATATTTATGTTGTGAAAAATACACTTTAAAACTTTAATTAAAATATATTCTCCAAAGTTAAATAATGAATTACCAATTATATCTATATTCTCGGATGGAGGAAGAAGTTTAATTAAAAAATTATCTGAAAAATAAAATGACCTCGAGGTACTCGCAGAACTTTGTTCCGCGGTAACTTTAACTCTCACGAGTTCAAGTGATTTGAACAAATCCTACAACCAAGGTTCTAGGAGTCCTATAAAAAATAAAAATGACCTCGATGGGATTTGAACCCACGACACCTGGATTAAAAGTCCAGTACTCTAACCGGGCTGAGCTACGAGGCCATTAAAAATTTCAAAGAAAGAAGTTATTTAAAACTTCCCTATTTCATGAATTTTCTTTAGATAAGAAGGAGATTGTTAATGAGTTTTGGATGATTAAAGTATAGTTGCATTTTATATTGCAAAAGTGGATTTTTTGACGAACATAAGAAAGGTTTAAAAAGCCACTTTTGCAACTTAATTATAACCTAGATTTTGATAAATTCTGGGACGTAAATTTAAAATTCCCTTTCAGATGCACGCATTACAACCAAAACATTCCAAATTGAAACCGGACGAGGTGAAAAAGATATTAGAAAAGTATAATATCACTATTTCTCAATTACCAAAAATAAGTATTAAGGACGCTGCTATTCCTGAAGGATGCACTCAAGGAGATGTTTTGAAGATTGAAAGAAAAGAGGAGGGAAAATCTGTGATATACCACAGGGTTGTAGCTTAAAATGGGAAATAAACACGATATTTTAATTAAGAAGTATTTACAACAACATTCTCTAGTTGAATCTAACATTAAGTCATTTGATGATTTCATTCAAAATAAGATGCAACAAATTGTTGGAGATATTAATCAAACAATAAATAATGAAGAAATTGAAGTTAAATTAGGAAAAATTAGAATTGGAAAGCCAAACATTATTGAAGCAGATGGAAGTACTTGCGTTATCACTCCTATAATTGCACATTTGAGAAACTTAACATTCTCTGCTCCAGTTTATCTTGAGATTTCTGTTAAATATGAAGGACAGATGGATAATGCTGAAGTTGAAATAGGAAGATTGCCCATAATGGTTAGAAGTACTGCCTGTTCAACTGCGGGGATGACCAAAGATCAATTGAGAGAGAACTTTATTGACTCTATGGACCCTGGAGGTTATTTCATTGTTAATGGAAATGAAAGAGTTATGGTTATGTCTGAAGACTTAGCAGGAAACCAACCATTTATTGAAAATGGAAGATTAGGATTAACATTGAGAATGTTTTCCCAAAGAGGAGTTTATAAGATTCCAAATACTATTTCTCAGACTAATGAAGGAATTTTGGAAGTTAGCTTTAGTAGATTGAAGAATATTCCGTTGATTCCAGTTTTGAAAGCATTGGGATTAGAGAAAGAAGCAGATATTGCTAAGAAAATTGATTTTGAGACTGATTCGTTAATAGTAAACTTATATGAGTATGCTCAATTACCTGATAGTGAAGCTGCATTGTTATTGATTGCTGAAAAGGCAGGAATTCAAGGAACAAAGAAAGAGATTTTGGATAGAGTCAAGGATAGATTAGATTCATTCTTGTTACCTCATGTTGGAACTGAGAAGAATTCTAGAATTGAAAAAGCTAATACTCTTTGTAGATTAGTTAGATTGTATTTGAGAGCTAAGGATGATCCTAAAATAAGAACTGATAAAGATCATTATGCAAATAAGAGAGTTAAGTTATCAGGAGACTTAATGTCTGACTTATTCAGATCAAACTTGTCCATATTAATTAGAGATATTCAATATTCATTGCAAAAAATTGCAAAGAGAAAGAAATTTTATTCTTTGAAAAGTATTGCGAAATCAACATTGTTTACTCATAGAATTGAAAGTGCAATTGCAACAGGAAGCTGGATTGGAGAAAGATCTGGAGTAACTCAAAATATTGATAAAACTAATATGTTAAGTATGTTCTCTCAATTACAGAGAGTTACAAGTATGTTGCCTGGAGAACAGGAAAATTTTGCAGCAAGAACATTGCATCCTACTCATTATGGAAGATTTTGTCCTACTGAATCTCCAGAGGGAACTGAAATTGGACTTAGAAAAAACTTAGCAATCTTGAGTAGAGTTTCTACTTTCATTCAAGTAGATGAAAATGATTTGATGAAGAAGTTTGGAGAATATGGATTGAATAAGGATGGAGGAAGAGATGTATTCTTCAATGGAAAATTTATAGGATTTGTACAAGATTATGAAGAGTTTGCGAGAAAAATTAGAGCATCGAGAAGAGCAGGAGTTATGCCTTCTGACTTAAGCATAAGAACTGATAGCACTCTTGAACAAGTAACAATTTCCACTGAAGTTGGAAGAGTATTGAGACCTTTGATTGTTGTTGAAAATGGAGCAAGTAGATTAAAGAATGAACATATTGTTCTTTTAGAAAATAATAAATTAAGTTGGACTGATTTAGTTAAAGAGGGGATTATAGAATATATTGATGCCTCAGAAGAAGAAAATGCTTATGTTTCTTTGAGTGCTGATGAATTAAAGAGTGAACATACTCATCTTGAAGTACATCCATTGGATATATTTGGATTAATTTTGACATTAGTTCCGTTTGCAACACATGACCATCCTCCAAGATTGCTTAGAAGTAGTAAGACATTGAAGCAAAGTTTAGGAATATATGCTGCAAACTATTTAATGAGACTTGATACTGATGTGTCGTTATTGCATTATCCTCAAAGACCAATTGCAAGAAGCATGATTCATGATGCAATGGATTTATATCCTGCTGGACAGAATCTTGTTGTTGCACTTATGCCATATGACGGATACAATATGGAAGATGCAGTTGTATTGAATAATTCTAGTATTGATAGAGGAATGGGAAGAAGTTCATTCTTTAGACCATATGGTTCTACTGAAGTACATTATGCCGGAGGACTTACTGATGAAATAACTATTCCAAATAAAGATGTTTCTGGATATAGATTAGAAACTGCATATAGATTTTTAGAAGATGATGGAATTGCGTATCCTGAAGCAGACATGAACGAAGGAGAAGTATTGATTGGTAAGTTGACACCTCCAAAGTTTTTGAGTGAAGCTAAAGACTTGAGTATTCAAAGTAAGAAAGAAGCGAGCACTGTTGTTAGACAGGAAGAAAGAGGAACCGTTGACGCTGTTTTCATTACTGCTGACCAAGAAGGAAATAAGATTATTCAAGTTAGAACTAGAGATTTAAGATTACCAGAGCCAGGAGACAAATTCTCTACACCTCACGGACAGAAGGGAGTAGTTGGATTAGTTGTTAATGGACAAGACGTTCCATTTACATCAAGAGGAGTTCAACCTGATTTGATTTTCAACCCTCACGGAATTCCTGGAAGATTAAGTATTGGATATTTGTTAGAAGTACTTGGTGGAAAAGCAGCGGCATTGTCTGGAAAAATAGTTAACGCGACACCATTTGTAGAAGACTCTCTTGAAACAATTGAAAAAATGTTAATGGATTCTGGATTTAGTTATGACGGAAAAGATACAATGTATAATGGAGTAACTGGAAAGAAATTGGATGTAAAAATCTTTATGGGTAATATGTATTATTTGAAGTTAAGAAGAATGGTAAAGAACTTATTACATGCAAGAGGTACTGGTAAAGTTGCATTGTTAACAAGACAGCCAATTGAAGGAAGAGCAAGAGGTGGAGGACTTAGATTAGGAGAAATGGAGCAACAGGCATTAGCAGGACATGGAGCTGCATTGTTATTGAAGGAAAGATATGACTCAGATAAGACTATAATTTATATATGTAGTTCTTGTGGAAGTTTATCATACGAGGATAATTTGCATAATAAGATTGTCTGTCCAATTTGTGGAAGCAATGAAGCAGAGCCAATTGAGATATCCTACGCATTTAAGTTATTGTACGACGAGTTATTGGGACTTGGAGTGCATACCACATTCGAATTAAAGAATAAGTTTGAACAATGAAAACAATGAAAACAATAAACTATTTTCAAGCATTTGAAACTGACAAAGGAACAGTTTCAAACACAATAAAATGAGAAACGAACATACAAGAAAACAAGTTAGAGCATTAAGGTTTAGTTTGATTAGTCCTGACCAGGTTAAGAAATTAAGTTCTGCGAAGATTGTTACACCAGAATTATATGACATTGACGGATTCCCAGTAGACGGGGGATTAATGGATTTGAGATTGGGAGCTATTGACCCTGGAGTAAGATGTAGAACTTGTGGGCAGAGATTCAAAGAGTGTCTTGGACATCCTGGAAGTATTGAACTTGCTAGACCTGTTCTTCACATTAAGTATATTCCATTGATTGAATTATGTATGAGAAGTTTCTGTCCTAAGTGTGGTAAATTAACTTTATCTGAAGAAAAACAAAAGGGATTGTCAAGTGCAGAGAAATCTAAGAAATCAAGAGACGCAAAGAAGTGTCCAAGTTGTAATGAAATTCTTGAAAAGGTTAAATTGGAAAAGCCAAGCACATTCATGATTGGAAAGAGAAGATTATCTCCAATTGAAGTTAGAGAGAGATTGGTTATGATTAGCGACGATGAAATGAGAAAGATTGGAATTAATGCTAAGACTTGTAGACCTGAGTGGGCAGTGTTATCTTTGTTACTTGTTCCTTCTGTAACTGCAAGACCATCTATTACTTTGGATTCTGGAGAAAGATCTGAGGACGACTTGACACATAAATTGTCCGATATCATTAGAGCTAATCAAAGATTGTGGGAGAACTTGAATGCTGGAGCTCCTGAAGTTATTATTGAAGATTTGTGGGACTTATTGCAATATCATATTACAACTTTCTTTGATAACAATGTAACTAGAATTCCTCCAGCAAGACATAGAAGTGGACAACCTTTGAAAACAATTACTGAAAGAATTAAAGGAAAAGAAGGAAGAATCAGACACAATCTTGCAGGAAAGAGAGTTAATTATTCTGCGAGAACTGTAGTTTCACCAGATCCATTTATTAAGATAAATGAAGTTGGAGTTCCATTCCAAGTTGCAAAAATTATTACTGTTTCAGAGACAGTTACAACTTTGAATTTGGAAACTATGAAAGAACTTGTAAAGACTGGAGATACGTATCCTGGAGCAAATTATGTTGTCAGACCTGATGGGAAGAGAAAAAGAATTACTAAAGAATTAATGGAAGAAATTTGTAATGAATTAGTTCCGGGATATAGAGT
Source organism: Nanobdellota archaeon (assembly GCA_038045425.1). Lineage (GTDB taxonomy): Archaea > Nanobdellota > Nanobdellia > Pacearchaeales > GW2011-AR1 > SICV01. Next base: position 8,895 of record JBBSYD010000067.1, read on the forward strand.
TGAGAGACATTTGAGAGATGGAGATATTGTATTGTTTAACAGACACCCTTCACTTCACAAACAGAGTTTGATGGCCCATTATGTAAGAGTATTACCAAATAGAACATTTAGATTACACCCGGCTGCGGCTTTCCCATATAACGCTGACTTTGACGGAGATGAAATGAACATTCACAGTCCTCAGAATGAAGAAGCAAGAGCTGAATCTATGAATTTATTGAATGTAAATGCTAATATTATTTCGTCTAAGAATAATATTAACTTAATTGGAACAATCTCTGATGCAGTTACTGGAGCTTATTTGATGAGTTCTGATACTATGGCTAAATCTGAAGCAGATCAGATATTATATTATGCTGGAATTATGAATACCATAAAGACTAAGGAGATTTCTGGAAATGATGTATTTGGACAAGTTATTCCTAAAGGAAGTAGCATAAAGATTCCAGATAAACTTGTCAGTGGAAATTCATTTGGAACTGAAGATGGACCAATGGTAAAAGTTTTGGATAGAGAATTTGGAAGAGAAATTGCAGTTGATGTATTGAATAAGGCATTTTTACTTGGAACTGTTTATTTGACAAGAAAAGGATATACTATTTCTATTCATGATTTAAATATCACTGATAAGATAAAGAAAATGACTGATGATATTGTAGTTAATGCTGAAAAGAAAACTGAAGAAATAATTGATTCGTATAAGAATGGAACTCTTGACCCATTGCCAGGAAGAACTATGGAAGAGTCTAGAGAAATTAAAATATTACAAATTCTGAATGAAGTTAGATCTGAAACAGGAAAAGTTGTTAAGCAACATTTCCCAGCCGATGGAGCTGCAATGAAAATGATTGGTTCGGGAGCTGCAGGAAGTATGTTAAATATTACGCAGATTGCATGTTGTGTTGGACAACAGGCATTGAGAAGCAAAAGAATTGATTTTGGTTACACTAGTAGAACATTATCGTTCTATAAGAAAAACGATATGAGTCCAGAAGCAAAAGGATTTATTAAATCGTCATACTTGAAAGGATTGAAGCCTGATGAATTCTTCTTTGGAGCAATGACTGGAAGAGATGGACTTATGGATACTGCGTTGAGAACTCCTAAATCGGGATACTTGTATAGAAGATTAGTTTCTGCGTTACAAGACTTGAAGATAGAATATGACGGAACAGTAAGAGATGCTTCAGAAAATATTATTCAATTTGCATATGGTGATGATGGGAAGGATGTTAGTAAATTACATTTGAAGGATGATAACATGGTTCCAGGAGAGGCTGCAGGAGTTCTAACTGCACAGAGTTTTGGAGAAGCTTCAACACAGATGGTTTTGAATGTGTTCCACTCTGCAGGTATCTCTCAAATGCAAATCACTGCTGGATTACCAAGATTAATTGAAATTTTGGATGCAAGAAAGACTCCTTCAACACCTTTGATGGAAGTTTATCTAGATAAAGAAAGTAATAATGAAAAAGAATCTAGAGTTGTTGCAGAAAAAATAAAAGAAGTTAAGTTGAAAGAAATTGCTTCTGAAGTTAAAATTGATTTTGCTGGAAAGAAAATTGAGATTATCCTGGATGCTAAAGCGTTGAAGAGTATTCATGCTGGAGCTCAGAAAGTTGCAGATAGACTGCATGAAAAAGGATTTTCGGTTAAATGTAATGATCCGAAAATAATTGTAAATGTTTCAGAATTAGAATATAGACAAATATACAAGCTTAAAGAGAAAATGAAAGAAACTATTATCTCTGGAATTAAGGGAATTACTCAAGTTATTGTAAGCAAGAGAGATGGAGATTATGTTGTATTAACGGCAGGAAGTAATCTTAAGGATATCATTGAAGTTAAAGGAATAGATATCACTAAAGTTAAATCTAATGACATTCACGACGTGTATTCTGTATTAGGAATTGAAGCTGCAAGACAGACTATTGTAAATGAAATTAAGCAAGTCCTAGATAGTCAGGGTCTTGATATTAATGAAAGACACTTGAAGTTCGTCGCTGATGCAATGACTTCGTCTGGAGTTGTAAAGGGAGTAACAAGAATGGGAATAATTTCTGACAAGGCAAGTATCCTTGCAAGAGCTACATTCGAGACTCCCGATAAGCAATTCGTTAATGCAACTATCCAAGGTGGAAGAGATGAATTAAAGTCGGTTATTGAAAATATCTTGTTGAATCAGCCAATACCAGTTGGAACTGGACTTCCTGGACTGCTTGTTAAGGTTACAGGGCCGTTGGTAAATAAAGACTTAGAAGCTAAAAAATCTAAGAAAAAGGAATAAGGATTTCTAAAATGAGCAAAAGACATAGTGCACAACAAAGATTATCACATCATTTAAGATTTGGAGGAGATAGACAATGGAGTTCTGGAGGATTAGTGGGTTCTGAAGTTCAGTTGAATGATACTTTTAGAGGTAAGTGCATAACTGGTAGACTTGTGTATACTCCTTCTGGTTTTTTTATTAATGGACAGCATATTGGTTTGAGAGGAATTCAAGAAGTAATGCCTCAAGAGAAAGTTATAACCTATGATTCTAGATATTCAACCACTGCTCGTGAAATACCTCGCACTGGATGGAGAAGAAGATTAGTAAGAGGAGTTTATTAGTATGACAACTATCGACATGCAAACAATGAGGTACATTAATCTTCTTGACAAAGTATCGAGAGTTAAGACTACTAAATGTTATAATTATAATAATGCTATTATTTTTGCAGTTCCTAGAGGATTTATTTCACAAGCGATTGGAGTTGGAAGTCAGAATTTAAGATATATAAGTGAACAGATTGGGAAAAAAATTAGAATTATTGAACAGAGCGACGGAGATGCAAATAATATTGACAAGATAAAAAAGTTTATTCAAGATTTAGTTTCGCCTTTACAATTTAACGACGCTGAATATAAGGATAATGTTTTGGTTGTTAACGCTGGAAGCCAGAGTAAGGCGGCATTAATTGGAAGAAATAGACGAAGAGAACAAGAATTGGCGAGGATAATTAAGGATACTTACGGGGTGGAGATCAAAATAGCTTAAAGTGCGATCTTAAAACTTACGATGTCCTAAGAATTTTAAAAATTCTTATGGTTCTTAGCCCGAATGGGCTAAAGATTTAAAAAGCACTTTTTCTAAGGAATTTTACTATGGGATTAATGAATGGAAGAAAAATGATGAAGTCTAGCCGAAAGTTTAGATGGAGCCAGAAGTCTTACAAGCAAAGAGTTTTGAATTTGAAAGAAAAGGTTGACCCACTTGAGGGAGCACACCAAGCAAAAGGTATTGTAGTTTCTAAATTCCAAAAAGAAGCAAGACAGCCAAACTCTGCTATGAGAAAGTGTTGCAAAGTTCAGTTGATTAAAAATAATATTTCTGTTGGAGCATTTATTCCAGGAAACTTAGCACAAAAATTTGTAGATGAACACGATGAAGTTATTATTGAAAGAATTGGAGGAAGATCTGGAAGACAGAAGGGAGATATTCCAGGAATTAGATTCGCAGTAATTAAAGTAAATGAACAACCTTTGAGATTACTTTGGAAAGGTAAGATAGAGAAGGGAAGAAGATGATGGTTAATTTACAAGATTTGACAGAGATAGAAAGAGAATGTTTGGCAAGAATAGTGTGTACTGAACTCGCGGCAGGTCAAAGAATACAGAGTATTAGTGTTGGAGCAATTGAAATTGGAAAATCATTAGAGGCAAAGGGAATTTTTGTACAAAGCAAACCACTTTTCGCGGGAGATAATAGAACTAATTATGAGTTAACAACATTAGGAAGAGCATATCTTGGAGGATTAGCAGCTTAAAATGGCACAGGTTCAATTTAAATTATTTGATATATATGACGTTTCTAATATTGTTATAACCGATGATGCTCTTAAGCCATTCATGAATTTTGCTCCTAAGTTACTTGTTAAGTCATACGGAAAAAGAAATGATACTAAATTGTCTAAGTTGAATGTTAATCTTATTGAAAGATTGGCAAATAGATTGCAAGTTCCTGGACACTCTGGAAGAAAGCATAAAGTAATTACTTCTTGGGCATCTGGAAAATATAATAGAAATATGAAAACAGTAATGCAAGCGCTTGAGATAATTGGTAAAAAAACTGGAAAGAATCCAATTCAAGTTTATGCTGATGCAATAAATAATGGTTCACCAAGGGATGAAATTACAGTTATTGAACAAGCTGGAGCAAGATATCCTCAAGCAGTTGATTGTTCACCAATTAGAAGAATTAACTTGGCTATTAGATGGATGGTTCTAGGAGCTTATGCTAAGGCTTTTGGAAAGAAAAAGAAAATGCATGAAACTCTTGCAGAGGAAATAATCAAAGCATCAGATAATAATATGGAAAGTTATGCTTGTGGTAAGAGAAATGAGACTGAAAAGCAAGCTGATTCTGCTAGATAATTCTTAATTTTTCTAGAACCTATAATTTTTTAAATGATTAATTGACAGAAATTAAATGATTAATTTATCATTTATGGATTTAAGATTGATGTTCTGGTCTTTGAGATATCAAGATAGTTCTGCAAAGCCTAATAATTATTGGAGTCATGCTCCTAGAGAACAATTGAATAAACTAATAGATCATCTGTCTAATGCAGAGAGTGCTGAAAGAGTAAAATTGAGAGAAATTCTAGATAGAAGAAAACCAGGAAGTATTCTTGATGTTGGCTGTGGACCTGCCACCGAACTAAGTGGATATGAGAAACATGGTCTGAATATTAATTATACGGGTCTTGATGGTAGTGAAGTTATGTTAAAGGTAGCTAGAAAAAGACATCCAACTGCAAGATTCGTTAAAGGAAATGCTCAAAATTTAGAATTCCCAAATAGTTCATTTAATGCTGTGTTATTGAAACATATACTTGAGCATCTTCCATCGTACGAATCTGCTGTTTCAGAAGCAGTTAGAGTGGCATCGGAGATGGTATTGATAGATTTCTTTCAGAGACCAATTCCTCTGAGTCCATGGGATATGAAAATAAAAAACTGCAAAGGATATTGGGAAAATTGGTATGGTGAAAGAAAATTTGAAAACTTTTTAAGTACATGCCAGGTTAGAGGATTTAGAAAACATTTTGTTAGACGAGAAAGAGGACAAACTGATGTTATTTATGAAATTGACAAGAAATAAATTCTGCTAGATACAGGGAATTCTGTTGGTTGTATCATGTTTGGTACAGAGTTCCCTGTCCAGAGAATTCTGCGGAAGGATGACACGATTATCAGAATTCTCTGTAATTCTATATTCTAGATATTGTATATTATTTTAAAGTGAACTTTCTAAAATTTTTTATGAATAAATATGAAGAATTTTTAATTAACGGGCAATATCAGCATAGAAATCAGGATAGAAGGTTTAGAGGAGAGATTAGAAGTTTTGAGGATGGACGAGTTGTAGGAGTAATGATGGATAATTGGAGAGTTAACTGCCCTGAAGAAAGAAAAATTGTTTTTGGACTTAAGGAAAATAAAAGATTAGTTTTTTGGAAACTCTCGCCTGACCCTATATTAGATAGCTCAGTTTATATTTTATATAAGAATGATGGAAGAACTGAATTTGAAGGAGCATATCAAGGTAGATTGGCTCCAATTGGGAGAAAAAAGAAAAAATTGGTTAAAGATTTTGGAGAGTATAATCCGATGGTAGAATTAGGGAATTGTTTTGAAAATAATGATACTTCTAGGATGATGGAAATATTAGGTAGTATTGAACGAGAAAGGATATCTGAAATGTTAGATAGAAGAGCAATAAATTATATTTTTAGGGAAAGTAAGCGAGGAGGTTATGCCGAAATTTCAAGAGTTCAAAGTTTTTGTGCTTAATATGAAACATCCAATAAGAATTGAGAGATATGGGGGAAGTTTAGAGAAATTAGCACGAGATATTGGACATATACGCTATGACAAAGTTGCTGAATTTCTTAATTATCTTGCTCAAGATTTAGCAAGACAGGCAGATGCTGATTTGAGTTTGAGAGGACGAAATCAGTTGGCTGGAAAATTATATTCTGCTTCACAGCACATTCTTGAGGGAAAATTGGCAGTTGATACTGCTATGAAAATATCTGCGAAGCATATGAGTGAAGAAGAGTTAGAGGGTTATGTTTTCAAGAGATAGTTTATGTTCTAATTATTTCTTTAGTTTCTAACAATATTTTATTGGACAATTCAGATAATTCAAGATATAAATTTTCATCAACAGATAATTTTGTCCCATATTGGTATTCTTCTCTTATATCTACGCCCGTAGGAGAATCTTTATTTCTTTGAATATCGAGTAAATATAGCTTATCAAGTAAATTTTTATCCAGTTTTATCTTGCCTTCTTCAATAAGATACTCTATTAAGGCGAATGTGCATTCTTGATTTCCTGATTCATATCCTAACTTTAAAGCGATTGCAAGAAAGCATTGATATGAAGAATAAAAGAATGCACTTACAGACCAATCTGAATATCCTATTTTTGAAAATTCAGTTGCTGCCTTTAAATTATGTTCTGCTTTTTGCATATGCTCAAGAATTTTATTTTTATCTGGATTAATTTCAATTAGTCCTCTGTGCTTTCCTCCTTCTTTAAGCTCATTTTCTGCTTTTCTTAAACACCAGTCTACTTTATTTTTTGCATGACTCATCTTTTCAATGCCTCGATTAGATTATCTTCTTCAGATACATATATTCCTTTTACAGCATTAAGTATTACTTTATTCTTTTCATTTATATGTTTCTTTAAATCTGCTTTAGTTTGATAAAGGGGGTGTACCTTTTTTATATTTATTAAGTTAATTTCCTCAACTTCTTTCTTTACAGAATCAAAGCCTTTTTTATTAACTATTATTAATGCATCAATGTCTCTTGCTTCTTTTTCCTTATGTAATACAGAACCAAATAAAATGACTCCTTCCGAGCTTTTAATTTTTTTTAGCTCATATAACCAGACTCGTATATAAGGAGTAGCTTGCTCTGCTTCTCTGTGCAATAAAAATTTTAGATATTTTATTACATATTCCTCATTTAAGTTTAAATAATAGTAAATTCCTTTGCCTATCTTTCTTGAAGAGATAATATTTTCTTTCTGAAGTCTTTTGGCTATCTTTAATGCTCCCATCGGACTAATATTAATTAGTTTGGAGATATTTCTTGCGTTTAGTTCTTCTTGCGGACTTTTAAGTATAGTAAGGATAAATTTCATTTCGTTTGAAGTTATGTCTTTCATTTTCTTGTGCTCCTATGTATACTTATAGTTTATATATGTAAACCTATGGTTTATATAGGTTTCTGTTGATTGATGAGGATGGAGATAAATATTAAGAATTAGCTTTAACGAGAAGCAGACGTTTTGTTATGCAGAGACTTTCCTTTTAAAGGAACTATAGATCATAGAGGCGATTTCGCTTTTGGCTCGTGCTCTACCACTTTCCAATAAGAGATCCATTATATCTAGTTGTTGCCATCTTTCAAAAGGTAATTTGTAATTATCCCAGAGATATTGCAGAGCTTCTCCGCCCCCAAGTTCTCTGCTTCTTATTTGGTTATATATCTTTGCAGATTTTAATTTTAGCTGTCTCTCATTCTCAGGTTCATCTCCAGTGTATGATAGACTTGCAAGTGCAAACTCTTCATGTTTATTTCCTCTTGTACCTCTAAACGATCTACCTATGTTGTAAGGAGAGTTTTCGTATTCATTTAGACATGCTCTCCAAGATTCTCCAGCATCATGTCTGGTTAGGCTTAAAGCTCTTCTAAAATCCCCTTGCAAAATTGCCTTCTTTATTTGGATATCTCTACTGATTTTTTTACTCATTTTTCTTCACCTCCTTTCAACTCATTAAATATCTCTTCGTATCTGGCTATTCTCATTTGGTAATCTGATTGGCGAGTTTCTGCAAGTCTACTTGCTTTTGTATCTGCATACCCTAGAAAAGTTAATTCTAAAATTGGACATTTGAAACTGAGTTCTTGATATTGCCTTATCCAATCAGGATTTATGGGTTTTGTAATTTTGTGAATCTCTCCATGATGTCTAATTAAATTGAGAACTCCTGATTCTTCTCCAGATGATAATCCTAATATATCTAAGTCAGATTCTGCCATTCTAGCACCTAGTTCTTCGTGTCCTGGGCAACTAGTTTTTCCGTTTTCGTAATGTAGAGTTTGTTTTTTTCCAACATCGTGAAATGCTCCTGCAATTAGAAGAAGATTCGCACGAGTGTATCTTCCAATTTGTTTTTCTAAAATTGGCCAGGAGGGAATTACGTTTTCTAATTCAATGATTACTTTTCTGGTATGAGTTAAAACGTCTTCATTATGCCAATCAGTATTTTCTACAACTTGATTTAGTGCAGAAAGATTTGGAAATAACATTTGAAGTGTTCTCCATCTTAAATCTTCAGAACTTATGATTCTATCTTGGCTAATCATATTTTTCCTCCGCGTTTATTTAATTCATCAAGCCGAAGTTTAGCAACAAAATCTACTAATTCCCTTCCAGAATAACTCAAATTTTGATATCCTCCTAGACAATGTTCTGCGCTAATTTGATTTCTTATTTCTGTCCTTAGTCTTTCTTGATTATTTTTACATCGCTCATATTCTTCTCGGTTTTCCATTCTGCGTTTATTGAATTTGGGCTTCGAGCTGAGCAATATCTTTTTGATAGGAGTTTATTGTTTGAGGATTAACTCTTATGCCTGCGCTTCTACAAGATAGTGCTAATCTTAGATATTGAGATTTTAGCTCTGCAATTTTTTGTTTAATTTGTTGCTGTTCCATATTCTGGCCTCCTTTCAGTTTGATAAGGAATTTTTAGTATTACTTCGATGCCTTCGGAATCTCTTCTTAGAAATCCTATTTCAGATAAAGTCCAGGGATTTGATTTTAAGTCATATCTTATGGTTTTTCCTATAAGATGTTGATTCTGCTCTTTTAACATTCTCATTCTGTATTCCGCAGTTCTTGAGTCGTTGTATCCTGTTCCTAGCCAGACTTCGTGTCCTTTATCTGTTCTTGCCCAGAGAGTTAGAGAGGGATATCTTCTTGTTAGACTTCTTTCTCTATGTCCTGCATAAACTTCTTCTATCTTTCCTTCTACTATCTTCTTTCTTGTTCTCATTTGCATTGTGTTTGTTTCTCCATTCCATAAAAACGGACACGAAAATGAGTATATAATATTCTGTTGTAGAATATTCTACAACAGATATCTAAATAGTCTTTTTTCTCGGAACTAATAAGATGGAACAAGAACTAACCGAGATAACTCTGGCACTGATAAAACCAGACGGGGTAGCTAGAGGACTTACAATAGAATGCATACGGAGAATTCTAGACTCTGGACTAGAAATAACTGAAAAAAAGAAAATCTGGATGGAAAGATGGAACGCCGAGAAATTCAGAGCAGAAATAAAAGAAAAACATCCTAGAATTTTCGAAGCACTAATAGACTATATGACTGAAGGGCCTTGCATAGCTCTCTTAATAGAAGGAGAAAATGCAACGGAAAAGCTAAGGAAAATCTGCGGGGCAACAAACTCTAAAGATGCGGAGAGGGGAACAATAAGGGGAGACTATGGAGACAAGAGTGAAGACATGAAAGAGCTCTACAAAAAAGGCAAAGTAATCAAGAATATTATACACTCATCTGGAAACTTAGAGGAAGCGAAGGAAGAGATAGAGCAGATTTTCGGAGGAAGACGATGAAACCAGATGAACAAAGATACTGGAAGTCCTTGGGAGACTTTCACAAAGAAGTGGCTGAACTAATTAAAAAAGAAAATAAAGAGTACTCTAATGAACTGCAGAGATTAAATTATCAGATTGCAATAGTCCATTATGAAAGAGGGGAATTAATAGAAGATGCACTAGGTATAGCCAAGATAATCGGAGACAGAGAAAAAGTTAGAGAATTGGAAACTAAACTTGGAGGATTGAAATGAGTGAACTAAACTTCTATGAATTTTCTCCTGAAAATTTGCAGAGAGAACTTGTTGAAAGAGTTGCGACAAGATTGACAAGATTTAGAGAAGAATATCCTGAAAAGAAATTATTGGCTGAAGGAAAATATACCCCTAATGGTGCTGATGATAGAGTTGAAACTAGTTTACATTTACTTTTAGATAAACAAAATGTTAATTCTGATTTGTATTTAATTAAAAGAAGAGGAAAATGTGCTTGCGGTTGCGGATACGGACCATTGGAAGCAGGGTTATTTAAATTTAAGAATGTTCAGATGATAGAAAATCTTAGGCGAGTTATAAAAAAGGGATTTTATTGCCCAGATTGGGGTTTAGATAAGAAAGAACAGGGATTGTTTAACAAAGGGCTTTTGCTAAAAATCGATGCAGAAATGGGAAGAAGAATACATAATTCTGGAGACTATAATCCTTCAGCAATATTTTGTGAGAAAGGGATTTCTTGGGGTAGTGAACTTGAATATTCTGGTAGAGAGATAGATAATTATTCTGCTATAAATCTGATTGAAGTTTTGATGGAGGGAGGAAGAAAATGAGGGAATATCGAAGTGCGATATTCATAGATGAAAGCAATGAAAAATTAAGAAGACTTGAAAAATATGTAAAAGGACGTGAGGCATGTGCAAAAAGTGGATGAGCCAAAGAAGAAGTTAGTGCAGGATATGTAAGATTAAGATTGAGGGAGTATAGAGAAAAATTAGAACGAGACTCTACTGAACATTTTTCTTGGTAACTACATAAAAATCTACTTACTCAATAGCCATTTCCAAACTGGCTTAATAATTATTCTTTTGTTATCTAGAACTACTTCGTCTTCTTTGTCTAATGTTAAGATTAATCCTTCATTTAATTTGAATTCTTTCATTGCTTCTATTAAACCATCAATTTCTCTCTTTTTTGTGGTAGGATTATCAATGTTTAAACAAACTTGAATTGCTTGAGTTATCTTTAGTCCTTCTTTTATTAAAAAGTCACATTCATTTTTATTTGAATAATAAAAAATATTAAATTTTCTGCGATTTAATTCTACAAAAACCAGGTTTTCTAATCTCTGCCCAAAGTTTTCTGAAAAATTAAATGCAATTGTCTTTAGAAAGCTGTTGTCTGAAACATAAAACTTAGATGAAGAAACATTTTGTTTTTTTATTGAGTAATCAAACCTATTTATTGTAAAAGCAATAAAAACATCCTTTAGATATTTTATATAATTATTAATCATGCTTAAACTTTTTATACTTGAAACTTGTTTTAAAGTTGAATATGAATATCTCTTGCTAACATTTGAGAATAAGTAAACTATTAAATCATTAAGTTCTTTTATCTTTCTTATTCCATATCTTTTGACTATGTCTTTGTTTAAGATATCCTCAAAGTATTGTTTAGAAAGAGATAAATCCTCGTTTTTTATGACTAATGGAAATCCTCCATTCTCAAAATATTCAGTAAATGCTTGGAATATCTCTCTTTTCTCGTGAGTGGATTCAAATTTGAGGTTAATATTTTTTAGTAAGAGAAACTCTTTAAATGAAAAAGGAGTTAATTGAATTACTTTGTTTCTGCCTGTTAAAAATGTTGAAATCTCTGAGCTTAATAAAGATGAATTTGAACCTGTAACGAATACCTTAATTTTTCTGGTGTATAGATTGTTTACCCATCTTTCCCATAAAGAAACATTTTGTATTTCATCCAGTAGATAAACTATTTTATCTTTTGTTCCGCGATATTCTGAAACTATTTCTTCGATTTGTTCAAAGTTTTCTACTTTGAAGTCAGATAATCGAATATCATCAAAGTTTAGATAAATAAATTTATATTTGAGTAGTTTGGAAATTATGCTCAGTAAAGAACTCTTCCCACACCTTCTTATTCCGGTGATTATAATTATTTCGTCATGGGCTAAATAACTCTCTAAAGGAATGTCTCTTTCTATTAAATCATTCTTTTGACTGAATAGTTCTTGCTGGTCTATTATGACTTGTTTTAGTTTCTCCTTTTCCATACTTTTACCTGTCTATTGAGGTTTATAAACCTTTCTTTCCTATTTAACATGTATTTATAAACTAATAGTAAATGGGAAAGAAAGCTATTTATGGGTATTGTGAATTCTTATTTAATAGGTATAAAGATATCAAAATAGATAACTTTAGAGGCTTTAAATAAAATATAGTTTCAAAGAAAATATTTTGTAGACGAAAAATCTACAACAAAGCAAGACTTAAATAGCTCTAGGCGTTTGACTGAATATGACGGATGTAACAAAAACACTTGAGAAAATCGGACTTTCAGGAAATGAGATAAAAGTATATTTGACTTTGAATGATAATGGTTCATGCAAAGCTGGAAGAATATCTAAGTTGGCTAAGCTTGATAGGAGCAGTGCTTACAATGCTCTTAAATTGTTACAGGAAAAGGGATTTGTAAGTTATGCAATGGTAGGAGAGATAAAGTGGTTTCAGGCAGTAGGACCTCGGAGGATACTTGATTATTTGAAAGAGCAGGAGGAAGATGTTCAGGCGATATTGCCAGAATTGCAGGAAAGACATAAGGCACAAAAGATTGAGGGGCAGGTGAGAATGTTTAAGGGAATTAAGGGAGTTAAGTCAGTGTTTCTGGATATAATTAGAACTGGAAAAGATAATTTTGTTTTTGGAAGTGAAGGACAATTTTCTGAGAGGATGCCGGATTTTGCTTATCAGTTTGATAGAATGAAAAAAGAAAAGGGAATAAAGACGCAGTTATTAATAAGAAAGGACAGAAAGGAATTAGATAATAAGACGACTCATTATTCTTATCTTCCTAACTTATCTGAAAGTCCTGCCGTGACTAATATCTATGGAGACAAGATTGCAATTATAATTTGGACTGACGAGCCAGAGGGAATTATTATTGAGAACGCCGCTGCGGCTAAGGCCTATAAGGCGTATTTTGATTTTATGTGGAAACATAGTAAGGAAGTTTAGTTATAGAGGATTTGGAAAAACCCCAAAATCCTCTAAGAATCGCTTTGAAAACCCTCTTAATATTATTAAATTGGAGTGTTATTCAAACCTCTCTATATATTTTAAAGGACATATTTATTTTTAAACTGGTTATTTTAAGATATATTTATGCCAGAATGTAAAACTCTATTTCAACGGATTGAAAGAAGAGACAGAGATAGAGCAGTAATCCATCATATTGACCAATTTTGGTGGTTTGCTGAGGGAATGAATGTTGGGGATGCGGAAGGAAGCAGGGAGAGTGCTGTAGATTTTATGCTTCCTTTTGGTGGAAGACTTAGTGTTGTTGGAGAGCCATGCGAGTATTGTGCATATTTTTTTGGCCCGAAACAAAGTCTACAAGAGAACGGATTATGGAAAGTATTTGAATATAATTCTGATGAATTTAAACAAATAAAATCTGGGTTGATAAGAAAGCCTATTGAGGAATATGATGCTAGAAGGTTTACTACTAACATAATTCCTTTTCTACATATTGGCGGAATTCCTAGTGATTTTGAAAGAAGATATATGATTAATTTGATAGGAAGTGACTATTTGGAAATTGTTGCTAAAAGAGGAGAAAGTAGTGCAGAAGAAGATACTTTCAAATTAATAGCACATCCGGATGCAAGAGATGCTGAACCCTATGAAGTTGTTGCATTTTCGATTAAAAATAGAAAATGGTTTTCTAATCAATTAGATATGAAATAGTTTAGTTAAAGGAAAGATTTATATAGTTCTACTATATAACATATGTTATATGAAGAAACCACGAGTGATTAAAGATTATCAGAGATTTTATGTAGAAACTGGAATTCAGAAAGTTTTAGAAGTTTTGTATAGATTTCCAGAGAAAGAATTTAGCTTGAGCGATATTGCAAAGGAAGCAGGAGTTGCTAAAGCTAATGTTGGGGCAATATTGACAGAATTAGAATCTGTGAGATTTATTTTAATTGAAAGATTATCAAAAATATGGAGAATAAAAGCAAATAGAGAAAACTGGGGATTTGCTAAGAATAAAATAGTGTATAATTTGAATTTCATTTATCAATCTGGATTGGTTGAATTTCTGAATGAAATTTATGAAAACCCCAAGGCAATGGTTATTTTTGGTAGCTTTAGAAGAGGAGAGGACACAACAAATTCGGATATTGATATCGCTATAGAAAAAGAAGAGTTCAAAGAGTACCGAGCTATTGGACTAAGGCAACTTGATGAATTTGAAAAAGCAATTGGAAGAAAAATACAGATACATGAATTTAATAGAAATAATATTGACTTAAATGTTTTTAATAATATTGCTAATGGAATTGTATTAACTGGATTTTTGGAGGTTAATATATGAAAGATGAGAGAATATTAAGGTTGATTAATTCAAAACAAATAATAAAAGTAAGCTCTGATAAAAATCGTGCTTTGTCCTTAATAGAATCTTCTGAGAATACTTCGGAGGTTGCTCTGGCTATCGATATAAATGAGAAGAGTGCAACGACTATTTTTAGAGAGAGTTATGAAGCAATTAGGCAAATGGGAGATGCTTTGTGGTGGATGGAAGGATATAATCCTCAAAATCATGATGTTTCTATGGAGATTTTGAAAGATTTAAATTTTTTGACGAGTGAACAAAAGGTAAAATTGAATTCACTTGACAGATTCAAGTCGATAAGGCATGGAGCAAATTATAAGGGATTTAAGATTTCAGTTGAACAGGCAAGAGAGATAATAGAATTTTGGAAGTTTGTTGCGAAGGATATTTTAAAATATTTAAAACAGGAATTAAATCCTAGGATAATGTTTGATATTCCGTTCTATAAACAGATTGAAAAGAATGATTGTGGGCCTGTGGCATTAAAGATGGTTTTAGAATATCTTGGAGAAAAGCATTCTATTGATAAATTAAAGAAATTAATTGAACCTGAAGAAAGCGGAGCAACTTGGAGTATTGCTATTGCAAAATCTTCTGCTGAATTAGGATTCAAAACCGAGTTTTATACTAAATCTTTAGGATTTAACCCTGAAAATTATAAATTGGATTTTTATAAAAGAGAAACTAATTTAGAAAAAGCTGAAGAGAAGGAAGAGAGGTTTAAGAAAGAATGCGTGAAATATGGTGTGAAGTTGAATGAGAAAAAAATAGAGTTGAAAGAGATATTGAATAAACTGAATGAAAATTGTTTGGCTATTATTTTGATTGATTGGGGAAAGATAAAAGGGAGTGATAAATTTGTTGGGCATTTTGTACCTATTGTAGGATATGATGAAAAAAATGTTTATGTTCATAATCAAGGATTGAATAATCCTCAACCAAATTTAGCAATTTCGAGAGAATTATTCGAATCTGCAAGAAAATCAGTTGGAACTGATGAAGATATTATTTTTATTCGAAGGAAATAATCTATAAATTTTATTTACCGAAGAATTTAAAAATAGCATGTTTATTGTAGGAGAGAGGTGTTGGACCTTCGGAAGCCTAATTCTGAAAAAGTAATATGAATGATAATGAAAAGGTTGCTCTTGCAAGGGACGTGGAATTGTCTGTTCCAAAGTGGGGATTGAGGGATTATCTTAGAATGCCTGAAAGCGAGTTTGCAGGATTATGTGATGTCCTTTCTGCAGATAATAGAAAGTGGTTTAAGGAATATGCTCCGAATGCAAAGACTTCTTGGATGTATGTTTCTCCTAGGGGCGAAATCTGGGGCTATGGAGAAGGAGATTTTAGACCTACCACAGAACAAACTAGAGAGTCTGCGCAATTTAGAGGAATAAGACGTCCACTATTTTTGTTATCCCGCCCAACTGGAGAATATTGCGATACTTCATTCTTTTTACCAACTGAAAGAGTTTTGGATGTTGCAGAAATATTTGGAAGAGAAACTGAAGAGTTTAAAGATTATAGAGGATTGGATGCAGGAATATCTACAATTAATGCTCAATCTGGATTAGTGAATAATTTGATAAAACATAGATTTGCTATTGGTGCTTTAGGAGTTCATAAACCTTTGATGCCTGGACAAACCGACAAAAAAAAAGGATATACAATCGGAGGAGTTTATGCAAACGTAACTAATATAAATTGGGCATCTTCTTGTTCTATTTTACATTTAGGTATACAAAATAAAATAGAAGTTCATAAGAGAGGAGGAACAGTAACTGGAGAACGAGAAGGAGAAAAAGGAAGAATAAGACGAATTGAACTTCTTAATAGAATAAATAGCGATCCAATTGTTAATATTTTTGATACTTGGAAAATAAAATCTAGAGGATGGAATAGTTTGATTCTTCACGGAAATAGAGAGGAGTATAATGCAATTGATGAATCTGCTGATGAAGCAAGACAATTTGATTGGTTTCCATTGCATGCCCCATATAATCCTGCTGAGAGTGCATAAATTATTATTCTAAATAAACTATTTGAATTGTGTAATTGATAACTTTAAGCGGCTACATCCCAAATAAGAAATTCTAGTCAATAAACAAGTTTAAATATACAAT
>JBBSYD010000068.1:0-9089 GCA_038045425.1 Nanobdellota archaeon
TGGAAAGATGTATTTATGCGGAGAGTATATCCTTCTTACTAAGGGTCACTCTCCTTTTTAAATCTTTCTATTTGTTACTACTATAAAGATACATTATAATATAAAATAATCTCACTTGTCGCGAACTACCCTATATATCCTATTGCATGCAACACTTCTCGACAATTCCCTTAAATATGCCCTGCTAGAGATTATAGGTTGAGTATCCTAAAATATGCATTTGTGCCTTGAATCCGGTCGGGGCATAAGCCCTTTTGGCATATTTGATGGGACTCTATATTTCTATTGATTTGGAATGCAAGTAATTAATTTATATTCTCATCTCAGACAATTTTTAAAACAACCAGCAAGTCTAGTTTGAAAAATTATAACTTCCTTGCTAGAGAGTTTTAATATCTAAAATTTTGTCTAAATATCCCAAAAACTCACGCGTGTCTAAAAAATAATTTGGATAAGCTTTTTTTAAGTCTTGGACCGTATCTGCACCTACTAAAACAACATCATATTCTTTTTTGCCATAAATTCTTTTCTCCGCCTCAGCATAATCTAAAATTGCTTTTTGTTCATTTCGTTTAGAATATGAAGAGATTGTTAATTTTTCTTGAATTGTGTCTAATTCTAAAAGGAAAATTTGAGATTTTGTTTTGTTCTTTAATTGATCAAATTGTCTAAGTGTATTAGTCCAATGACGCATTTTAGTTTTGACTTGCAATTCTTTCTCCTTCTCCCTAATTAATGAATAAAGTTCTTCTTTATTCTCGGGAGTTCCTGGAATTATTGGCGAGTTTTCAAATCGCGCAAATGCCGAACTTACTAGTCTAAAAAAATCCATCCACTCTTTCTGCCCTTCATTAGATTTTATGGCTTGATTTGTAAAAAAATCAACAGTTTCAACTGCCGTGGCCCATAAATGTTGGAGTTTAGATCGTATTTGTACTTCAACTAATAACCCATTATAATCCTTTTTGCCTTTATCACTAAAATATCTATAAACCAAGTGTATGCTTCTATATCCATCTTCTTTGGGAAAAGTAATATAGTTTTTTTCATTTATTCTCTTGTGTTTTAAGTCACCCCGTAAATAGTACTCTTGATAAAGTTTATTCGCCAATTTTACATTTGACATAACAACCCTACAGCCCGCAATATCTTGCATTTGTGTTAATTTCATTGTTGGTTTATTTCCTCCATAAGATCTGTTAAGTTTTTTAATAATGGAAGGTACACGTTTTAGCCTTTGTGCAGACAAGGTAGTTTTATCAATTTTCTCTGAAACATTTTTTAATCTTTTTTTGAAAATATGCATAGGATAATTATGAGCAGCTCTCCAGTTACTTAATATTTTTAATGCATGATTTTTATCTTCTTCAGTGCTCGATACATTACGTAAAATTTCTCCAGCTAAATCTGTTTCTGACTTTGAAAATTCTTTAGGGTTAACCTTTTCCATGAGAATAATATAAATTTAAGGTATATAAATATGTCGTTTTGCGCGGTTACACATAAAAACAGATGTCAAAATGCCCCGATGGTATCTTTAGTATAAGTCTATATTTAAAGACGACAATATCTCAATATTATAACTTTATCATAAGTTGTCCATTAAATATGTCGTTTTGCGCGGTTGCACATAATTATGATATGTCGTTTTGCGCGGTTTCATCGGAGGGCCTTTATCCCAGACCGTGCACTAGATTCTTACAAGTCATCCCTTCAATTACTTCCAGCATTCTAGCATTTACAGGACAAGGTTCCATATAAAAATTTCCTCCTTCAGAATTATCCGAAGAAGTTCAAGCTCCAAAAATTATACCTCTAGTTACTGTTCCTCTATAAGTAATAGGTATAATTCTCGTCCTGATTGGGCGACAAGTCTCGGGCTTATACGTTTTGGTCATAGTAAACGTCCCTCCTCCAAAAAAGTGCTCAGACTTAAAATCAGCAATTCCTAATTTATCTGCAATAGTCCCTCTTGTCTTATCTGCCATTCTTTCTAAAACTCGTAAAAAGAAAAGCTCTTTTTTTTCTTGCTCTCGTCCTACAGTCCAATATCCCCAATAATCTGGTAAATTACTCATGCCCTTCAAGATAAAAATCAGTTTAAAAGTATTATTGTATTCTACTACTTATGACTAAACCAAAACTCATAAACGCCATTAACAACTTTATCCAATCTAACAAATCCAAAACGCTCAAATTGTATAACTTCTCCAATCTTAAGATTTGCAATATCCTGTTCTCCCATTCCTTCCAACCAAGAAGCATCGTCCATTTTTATTTTCACAGGAAGTCCAATTGAAACCCATTGAATTTTCTGTATCTTAGGATTATTTTCCAATTCAGTAAACTCTGCCTTATCCTTTGAATTTATTCTCATATTAAACAAATTCATCAATCTAACTTCCTTACCTAAATATGAATCATAATCTGCTTTAGAAATAATAATTTTATTTCCAATTCTAATCTTTCTCATAAATGGTTTATCAGGATGCATTTTAACTTCAACCTCTTTAATATTAGGCATTCCCTTAATTTCCAGCTCAACAGGATTAGCCACAAAATAATACCTATTCACTTTCAAGTCAAGTAATTTTCTACTTATTGATGCAATCATTGCAAAATCAATATTTACTTGTTTCTTAGCAAGTCCAATATGATTAATTAACTCAACAAAAACATCTTTACTTATTCCTCTTCTTTTCAATGCCTTCAAAGTCATAAGTCTTGGATCATCCCATCCCTCATATTCTCCATTGACAATGCTCTCCCTTATTGTTCTTCCTTGAGTTTCAGCTCCAATAACATTAACTCTCCCATACTGAACAAATTCTTGAGTCTTCAATCCAAGAATCTTTTTTATTTCTTCCTGCAGTTCAACTCTTAAATCAAATTCAGCTGTTCTCATGACATGAGTTATTCCAAGCAAACTATCTCCCACTGCAGAATAGAAATCATACATCGGCCAAACCCTATATTTATTTCCCTGTCTAAAATGTTCCTTATCACTCAATCTAAATAAAACTGGATCTCTCATAACCTGATTATCTGCGCTCATATTCCCCCTAAATCTCAATACTGCCGTTCCAGGAGCATAAAATCCTTCCAAGAACTTATCCCACTTCTCCAAAGTAACTTTAATATTACTCTTCTTTCTGCACTCGCACTCTTTTCCATCATGTCTAAGATTTTGCATATGCTCTCTTTCACAAGTACACATATACGCAAAACCTTTGTTAATCATATCTTTAGCATAACTATAAAACAAACTCATATCATCTGAAAGGAATTTAACTTCATCATATTTAACCTCAAGATATTTATTCAAATCATCTAAATTAGAATCAACATATTCTTTACTTACTTTTTCAGGATTGCAGTCATCAAATCTTATTATAAATTTCCCATTATACTTTTTCGCGTAGGTATAATTAATTAAACAAGCAATTGCATGTCCTAAATGCATATACTTACTTGGCTCAGGCGCAAATCTTGTAACCACTTTTCCAGAAACATTTTTCAATTCAGGTAACGTTTTCTCTTTTTCAACCCTCTCTTTAATAATCCCTTTCAAACTTTCAAATTCTTTTTCTTTCTGTCCAGCACTCATTACATGCACATGAGCAACACTCTTACTTATCTCTTTCATAACTTCAGGAATATCTTTCTTATCCAAACCATATTGAAACAACTTAGTCAAAACCTTCTTTTCATCTACTTCTCCGAATTCAATAGAACTTCTGAGCACATATGCCTTTATCTCTTTTGAAAAATCTTTCATAAAAATCCTAATTAAGAAGATTATTTAAACCTATTTTTCATTGAGATAATATGAAACCAATCTTTATTCTCTATGGATTAATGGCTATTTTACTAATTCTTTCCATATACCAAATCAATTCAAAATATCCTTTTGATAATCCTGCCTCTTCCAATTCATCAAATCAAGTCTGTTTTTCAAATTCTTGTTTCGATGTAGAATTAGCCATAACCGAACAGCAAAAACTAAATGGTTTAATGAACAGAGAAAGCTTAAATCAAACTTCAGGGATGTTATTTATTTTCACAAAACTAGATAATTATTCTTTCTGGATGAAAGACACGCTTATTCCTCTAGACCTCCTCTGGCTCAACAGCAATAAGCAGGTAGTATTCATAAAAGAAAACGCCCTTCCTTGTAATTCTCAAAAATGTGAAATCTTCTCCCCAAATGAAAAAGCAAAATACGTTTTAGAAATTCCTGCTTTTTCAGCATCCAGTAACAACATAACCTTAGGCACTCAAGCAGAATTTAAATAAATTTAACTTTTTTCTTCAACCTTATTAATTCTTTCCAGTAACCTTTCCAATTTATACTCCAAATCTTCAATCTTAATCTTAAGGGCATTCATCTGTTTCAAATCATTCTCATTTGCAGGCATCTGAGGTCCAGACAAACCTCCCGGACTAGATGGACTAGACGGACTAGGCGAACCAAAACCAGAAAAGGGATTAGCGATATCGGGCCCAGAAGCATTAGAAATAGGACTTTCAGAACTTCCAAAAAAATCTCCAAAACCAAGAGGATTACTAGATGTCTGCCCAGAAGAACTGCCTTCATTATTCAACTGAGAGGTAAAATCAATCTCATCAGGCTATATCTCATCCAACTTCAATATGCCTTTCTTATACAATAAAGTATAATCTATGAAATCTCCCTCTTTGGAAAACATACCCATAATATAATCACAAATATCTTTTATTTAAACCTTCTTGCAGTTATATTTTTATCTCCAAAATTTTCAATTTTCAGAATCATATCTTTCTGCCTTGTCGTAAGCAACCACAACAATATTTTTATTTTTAGTACTCTTAGCAATTTCTAATGCTACAACCATGCCTGCCCTGCTTGACCTTCCTAAATCTTGATAAATAAAGTTATCCCAATGAGGTAAATTTTCTGAATTTCTATTTCCATTTAATCTTTGAAGTTCATCATCTTGTTTTTTATCGCTAACAAGCATAATGTCATCTATCATGTTTTCTTCAAAAGCAGTGTTTAAGTGAGGCATCCTATCTGTCAATGTTCCGTTATAACTTGTTCCAGGCAATCTATGTCTAGATAAAGTTCCAGGATTAATTCCAAATAACTCTTCATATTTTTTTGGAAACATTCTACTATATCCCGCTCCAGATTGTAAACTCTCATAAGCAATAGTTTTACTTAGAGGATTAATTTGTTTTAATTTTCTTACTGGCCCAACTATACTAGTTCCATTGCCAAATGCAGGAATAAACACATCTATGTCTATTGAGCGGGTTATTTCACTAGTAATATCCTCTAAAGATTTAAGTGCTACTTCATTATTCAATACTTTCTTTGTCTTTGGGTCATATTTGCCCATAGAGTGATTTAGAAAGAAATAGTCTCTATTTTTAACCAGAAATCTTTTTATAAATCTTGGAAACCCATTAACATATTGCTCAGCAGGAGTCAATATAAGATGTCCAGGAGTAGGTAACTGTTTTAACAACGCTTCTTCTCTAGCTTTCTCTCCTCCTGCAGGCATGGCTGCATAACATTCATAACCTAAAATCTTCCCTATTCCCGCAAAAGATATACCTGCGGATCCAGAACTCGTTTCTATAACTTTTTGTTCTGGTTGAATCAATCCTTGCTCTTCATAGTTTTTGAATAATGCCAAATAGACTCTATCGTAATGGCTACCAAATGGATTATCACACTCTCTCTTGATAAATATCCTATTACCATTAGGAACGATTCCCTCGTATTGAACTAGAGGAGTATTTCCTATTCTCGATTTTATACTTTCATATATTCTTGTTCTTTCTTGGTTCATAGTGTCATCCTATAGTAGTCACTAATTCGGAGATTATATAAACATAATCCTCCCTTAAGGGTAGGGTTATAGATAAGTTTAAATATAATTAATATTAAATCTAAAGTATGGAAGAAATGTTAAGATTCAAAGAACTTTTAAGAGAGATAGGACTTACAGATTACGAATCAAAAGTCTACTTAGCACTTTTAGAGATTGGAAAGTCAACTTCTGGCGAAATACTAAAAAGAGCAGAACTACGAACTGGAAAAATATATGAAATATTGGAATCTCTAAAAAATAAAGGGTTCGTAAGTGAAATCCTTGAGAATAATATAAAAAAATTTAGTCCAACGGACCCAAATAGAATAGATATTTACTTGAAAAAGAAAAAAGAAATTATCTCAAATTACGAATCATCTTTAAAGAATTTTTTACCTTCAATTATGGAAAAGATAAATAAAAATAAAAATTCAATCAAAATAGAAATATTTACTGGGGATGAAGGTTATAAAACTGCGTCCGATAAGGAAATTAATCGATATAAAAAAGGGGCTAAACTTTATGTTCTAGGAGTTTTACCAGAAGAAAAATATTCAAAAATAGTGCACAGCCACTACATGGAGAATGTTCAACCAAGAAGATTGTTAAAAGGAGTAGAAGTAAAAAAGATATTTGCAGAAGAAGCAAGGGGTGAAACCAAGTATATAGAAAAAGGAACACAGGTAAAATATATCTCCTACAATTCCCCTCTTACTATTAATATAATCGAGGATTTAACAATTCTAGAAATATGTTCAGTGGAAATAATAATGATTTCAATAGAAAGTAAAGAGATAGCAAAAAGCTTCATAGACCAGTTTAATTTGCTCTGGAAGGTTGCTAAAAACTGAATATTGTTCTTATCTTCCACATATTCAGTTAAATGGAGATAATAACTTTTCTCACTTGAAGGAAACTTTATATAAACCAATTTCTTCATAAAAAGGTAAAAAGATGGCAGCCGACATTCATAAATTAATTGCAGCAATTAGTCCAGACACATACTGTGACGAAGAAGTAAAATCTGAAGTAAAAAAGATAACTAAAGAATCAGGTTATCTTAAAGCTTCAGAAAAAGCAAAACCCGTAGATCCGGTCTTTATGGACTTAATAGACATTCAATATGAATCACTTCTTGACGCCCCCGGAATAAAAAAAGCAATAGAAAAGCATGTTCTCATTAACGAATCAACTGGGGAATCATTTGAACAACTTTATTATTGGATTATTGACAAACTAAATGACGAACTAGGCTCAGATAAAGTAGAAAAATTATGGGACTCTTTTGTTTCTTCTCCAACATCTCAACATTTTACCGAGATGATTTCAAAATCAAAGAACATGCAAGAAGAAGCAATGAAAATGTTAGGCTCAGCAAATCAAGTTCTCAAATCTATTATCCAATTACTCTACGATTTAAGAGAATTTAAGATTCGTCTTCAACCCTATGCCATGATGAAATCTAAAGAGGCAGGGGAGAATGAAAGAGCAATGTTAACTTTAAAACAAATTTGGCTAGACACAGTAGACATCAAAAGAGGAAACAGCTCAATAAAAGCAATGGCACTTGGAGGGCAATCAGGTTTCGTTACACTCATTGACGCATTCATAGCTTCAGAAGGCCCAGATCTGAAGTTCCAAGGAAAAGAAATAGACTTAAATGATAGAGTAAAAAGAATTCTTAAGCAAAGATTACAAGAATTTGTGGTTTGGCTAAAAGAATCAGAAGAAGAATTAAAAAAAAGATTTTCCATAGAAAAGATTTATCTGAGAAGCCAAGTAAACACTCTAAAATTATATTCTAAATGGGCAAAACCCTATCTCAAAGCCGCAAGATTACTTGAACAAAATGCAACTTCCACCGCTTCAATTGCTAATGCATTTAGTACTGCAATCTTCGAAGTTACTCTTTTTGGAAAATCCGAATATAAACCAAAAGAGGATATAGACAAAGCAGAACTTCCAGGATATTTCAAAAATATCAAAAAGAAATTCTTTGCAATCTTAGTTACAGAATTAAAATTCCGTTCACTTCCAGAAAGAGCAGGGCAAGGATATTCTTTCAAGGTAAGAGCAGAAGTAACTTTCACCAGTTATGGTTTATCAGAAGATGAATTAAAAGTTCTTAAAAAAGAATTAGACAACGACGATATCAACGACTCTCTTAAACTAATGGAAGGAGCAACAACAGAGAGTTTAGATTTATTACAGAATGAAATTAACGAATATCTAGATGAAAAAACTGATGAGCAAAAGAAAGAAGAAAAGAAGAACGAAGATGTAAATCCATTCACATCTTTATTTGCTATATTCAAATCAAGTTCTTCTGACAAAAAGAAAGACGAAACGAAAAAAGACGGAAAAATAGAGTTAAAGTCAGATTCCGATGATGAAAAAGTCTTGCGTTCACAAGCAATTATTGATGCAAGAAAAAGATGTTATCGAGTTTATGACCTATACAAGAAAACTCACAAGATGCCAAGTTTGCCGGGCTATGCTTAAATGATAAAAAAGATAAAAGTTAGAGAGATAAAGAAAAAAATTATAGTTAGAGAAATAAAAAATAATCCTCTTCCTAAAACTTCTGCAACAACCGCTCTAAGTAGACAAAGGATTTTAGACTCTATACACTCGGATGATAACTCTAAATCTCTCCCAGCTCAAATAAAAGAGAGCCCATTGGAAGAAGTTGCTCAAGAAGCAGTTATTACCTCGCCAATCAAAAGAGAAACCGAAGAAGAAAAGAGAGAGGTAAAATATCATGATAACTCTAAATCAACTTTTCAAAAACATTATTCCGAGCAAAGAAAATATCAAGAAGCAGAAAGTTACAATTCATTCCAAGACAAAAATCCCGAAGAAGAAACAACAAGTTTACACAGTCATCACAGAGATAATCCCTTTGCATCACAAATTGAAAAGGATCAAAATGCTCATTATAATAGCCAGCAAGAAGATCATTTCAAAAAGAGAAAAAGTAATTTTTAACTAACACTTAATTCAATCTACTATTTATTAGCATATGCAATATCCTTGGTTAAATATGATTAAAAATTATTATCTGTTGTTCGATTTAAAGATGATTTATTTGCTGAAAATATTTTATAAGGGAGGTAATAAATATTATTGAATTGAATATCTGTATTGAGTTGCATAGCAGGGCACTAACTTGTATACTAGGCTACATCCCAAATAAGAAATTCTAGTCAATAAACAAGTTTAAATATACAA
>JBBSYD010000069.1:0-3202 GCA_038045425.1 Nanobdellota archaeon
GGGTTTTCAAAGGACTTCTTAGAGGATTTGAGGGTTTTTCCAAATCCTCTATAATGAATAATCGCAATTCTATTTTCTTTTTCACAATTTTCTGATAACCATTTTCTCCATTCAGAAATTCTCTCAAAATAAACTACTTTCTCTTCATTCATATTAGTTCAATAGAAATTACGTTTATAACTATTTAGTCATCAGGCAAGTCTTCAAATTTGACTTTCCACTGATTTTCCCACATCTTTTTTCTTTTCTTGCCACAATCTGTGCAATATTTTCTTTTAAATCTCGCATTAGGACTAACTTCAAACTCTTTTTTGCAATCAAAACATTTTTGCTTCTTCATATCAAAAGAAACAAAAGTTAGTTTAAAAACGTATTCATAACAAAATAAACTCAGTTATCCGAAAATTAGTTTATAATAAAATAATATATAAAAACCTGAAGGAACTTTAGTTCTTCAGGCACTCAAGAATTCCAAAAAATTCTTGATGAATAAAAAAGAAACTTATATATTAAAATAAAAAATGAATTTTTAAGCTTTTAGTACAGAGAAAACTTTTAGTTTTCGAGTTCAAAGAATTTTTTAATTCTTTGTAACTTTAACAGCTTTAGGGCCTTTTTCGCCTTGCTCTGTTTCAAATGTAACTGAATCGCCTTCATTAATAGAAACTCCAGCAGTTAATCCTGTAGAGTGAACAAAGTATTGTGCTCCATCTTCTCCGATGATAAACCCAAAACCTTTCATATTATTAAAAAACTTTACTTTACCTTTCATTTATATACCTCCTGTATTTATTCGACCTTAATGTCTTCAGAATTTTTGGAGTCTTCAGCGTCTTCGGAATCTTCTGATTCCAAATCCATCTCGTCATCTAACTCTTCGTCAGAATCAATTTCAAGTTCCTGTAGAATTTTAATTATTTTATCTAATTTAGCATTAATTTGATTGAATTGCTCTGAAGATGCTCCTGCTCCACCATTTCCACCAGATCTTGAATTACCTTGAGATTCAAAACATGCACTGCAAAATACCGGTTTATCTCCTGTTGGTCTGAATGGAACTTGACACGATTTTGAACACTTAGCACAAGTAGCATCATGCATTTCAACTGGTCCTCTTCTTTCAAAACTTCCTCTTTCATTATCTCTTCTGAATCCTCCAGATCGGCCTCCAAAGCCCCCGCTATCTCTTCTGAATCCTCCAGATCGACCTCCGCCAAATCCTCCGCTTCTAGGTCTAAAATCTCCCATACCTATTCACTAAAAAGTGCCTATTTAAACATATGTTATTTTACGGTTTTTTGAAAATTCCTAAAATCAAAAACACGATGTGCCACCTCGGCTTTTAAGCCGAGGTTTGTAATAGACACTCGTGTTTTGGATGCTCACGAACGTCATGCCCTGAAGGGCATGGTTTTGAACGTTCGTGACATAAAAAATTAACTCTAACTATTTAATTTATAATTACTTTTCCTTTAATCGACGGAAATAAACCATCAGAATATTCAATAGTCATCGGCTCAGTAAATCCTGTGCTGTATCCTACTTTTGGTTCGATTGAACCAGAATCATAATCTTCTGAAAGAACAGAATACACTACACTATGTGCCACCAAATCTCTATTTACCCAAACAACAATTTCTCCAGCATCAACATTTATTTCTTGTGGCTCAAATCCTCTTGAGGTTATCAACACTATATTAGCATCAGCACCAAATTCCACCTTAGCATTATTCACTATTTCTTCAATAGTTTCTTCATCTGAACCCACAGAGTCAGTATTTACTTCTCCACCTGCGCTTCCAGAATCACTACCTGCTCCTCCTCCTGCACCAACAGCACTACTTGCAATACCATCCGCTCCAGAAACTCCTGTTCCTAAATCTCCTTCTTCACCTTCAGAACTCGTCGCCTGTAAATTATCGGCATTAGCAGGAGCATCGATTTTATTTTTATTTAGACTAATTGCTAAAACTATTCCAACAACAATTATCATCAAAATAACAATTCCCAAAACTAAAAAAGTTTTTCCCAACTTTTTCTTATCACCCTTCAAAGAATCCTCTTTTTCCTCACCCATCGAATAAGGAGGTATTTTTTATTTATAAATATGATGTTTGAAGTTATCAAGATAAATTATTCTATTTATTACTTATCAATAAACTTTATAACTTAATCAACTAATAAAAATCATGCTAAAAAAATTAATTCTAATGTTAAACCAAGTTTCCAATGAAGTTGTAGAACATCAATATCTTGCAGAGGATAACTTTACCTTTTTGTTAAGAACTAAATATCCTCCAATTATTAAAGACTTTAAAGAAAGATTTACTTTTCTTCGAAGGGTAGAATATGACTGCGAACACGAAAATAATATCTTTACCGAACCTGCATCTCAGATAGATTTGCAAGTTCTAAATTTTATCGTCCCAGATTATGCTGTGCCTGCAATACAAAATCAATTTAATGTTACGATTTCATTACATAATAACGCAAGGAATAGAACTCCAAATCGCCATCCTTCAAGAGTTATGGTAGAAGCAATTAACGTTATCGGAAATTATGTTCTAGAACATCAAATTCCACATTTTCTTCCATATTATGAATTTGATTTCAGAAACCATCATCCAACATCTTTTAAAATTCCCCGAGGATTTGAAGAATATTTCTTAAAATCTCCTTAATTAGTAAAAAGATAAAAACTCGCAGTATATTGTATATCCGAAATTCTGAACCGTTTATATATAAGCATTTTATTTAATTTAGATAATAGAGAGTAAAAAAGTAGTAATACTAATTGTTAATGACGACTTTTTACAGTTCATTATGATTTAATATCTTGAAATAAATTCTTTAATCACAAGCACATATGTATCGAATGCTCTTCCCAATTCTTTTTTAGCTTTTTGATAAGGTCTAGATCGTAGATCATACTGGGGTTTAGAGGTTTGAATAGCAATTTCTGTCTCTAATCTAGATTGCTCATTTCTTAATTCGATAAGTCTTTTTCTTTCTTCCGGGCTCATACACGCAAGCATTCCTTCATAGAACTGATTAACTCCCCCTTTCCAAGCAGTCATTCTTTCACTAAATTCTTCAGATTCCATACTAATCAGATTATTAATTGCATATATAAGAATTTCTTTTCTCTACAGTAGATGAGCTTTTCCTAGTACAGGCTCATCTATAATTAATAATTCCAAGA
>JBBSYD010000070.1:0-24558 GCA_038045425.1 Nanobdellota archaeon
ATTTAAACTTGTTTATTGACTAGAATTTCTTATTTGGGATGTAGCCGGTTGATAGCTCTATGTCTGGAAAGAGACAGACGAGGAGTCTCCGTGCTTGGTTATTCTAATAATATGGTCTACAAATGACTCTATTTTCTGTTCGTGGCTAACTAAAATTAATTGGAGTATGTTTAATTCTTCTAAAACGTCTCTGATTTTGTCTATTTGAGCTTCGGAAAAACCTTCGGTTGGTTCATCTAGAATTATTATATCTCTCGTTTTTATTGAGCTTAATAACGAGTTGATTGTTTGATTTAGTGCAAGACGATAGGCTAAAGCAACTGCTGTTCTTTCTCCTCCAGATAGGAATGAATATTCCATTTCTACTCCATTCTGAATAATAAGAGGAGTGAAATTTTCATCTAGTTTAACTTCGAATGATTCTGGGACAATCATTCCAAACCAAGCACTGAATAATTTATTAAATTCTTTTCTAAGTTTCATCATAACTTGAATTTCAATGAAGCTGATTAGCTCGGAAAATTGATTTGAGAGCCAAGAGATAAGTTCTTGTTTGTAAAGAAGATTTTTCTGAAGTTCTTCTTTCTTTAAGATGGAATCTGAGAGATTTGAAACTTGATGTCTCGTTAGTTCTATTTCTTTGTTTGTTTCTGCAAGATAAATTTCGGCTTTTTTTTCTTCATTGAATGCATATCTAAGTTCATCTTCTTTCTTTTTGTATTGCATATTTAGTGAAGAAAGTTTAAATGCTTGCTCTTTGAGATTAGAGAGATGCTGAGTTAGTAAGATTATATCTTTAGAAATCAGTTCGATACTCTTTAAAGTTTGAACTAATCTTACCTTGATTTTTTCTAAATAGGTAATCTTAGACTTTAATGACTCAAGTTGCAATTTACGTTCTTCCAATTTTAGTAGAATCTTCTTTTCATCTGAAATCTGAATTTGAAGTCTAACCTTCTCTTTTTCTAAGGATTCATATTGTTTAGTGTTAGCACTTATATTGCATTCGGTATCATTAAGAATATTGTGTCTATGTACTGGAGAAACATCCTGAAGGCAAGTTGGGCACATCTGAATAGAGAAAAATCTTTTCTTTTTGTCTGAGAGAGAGGCATTATCTTTTTCTAGATGTTTTAGAGAACTAAGCGTATTATAATAAAGCCCATTGAGAGATTCTATTAGTGCTTTCTTTGATGCGATGCTAGCAATACCTTGATTGTATTCTGTTTGACTAAAACCTATATCTTCTTGAACAGATTTATTTAATTCTGCTTTTTCTTTTTCTAATAATTCTAGATTTTCTCGTTTTACTGAGATAAGTAAAGAAGTTTTTTCTGCTTCTTTTTCAAAATTTTCTTTTTCTTTGATTTTATCTTCGAATTGAAGTAATTCTAATTCTATAGCTTTTCTCATCGCTTTTTTTATCTTAAAACTATCTGATTGAGAAATAATCGTTTTTTCTATCTCATTTAGTTTTAATCTTGAAGATTCTAATTTTAATTTTTCTTCATCTAGAGTTTTTAACTCTCCAGACATAAATTTCGTCTCATCTTTGAGTTTTAAGATTATAATTGATAGGTTATCTCTAATTATTCTATATTTATCGATTCCGAATACATGACGAATTACTGAGAGACGGGTTTCCGAATCTTCGGTAATAATCTGTTTCATTTGCTCTTGAGGGGTGTAAACGGTGTATTTGTAAAGTATATTATTTTTCTTTACAAATTCTGGCGGGTAACCGATTAATTCTAGGATTCTTGTTTTTAACTCGGTTGTCGAATACTCTAATTTCTGTCCATTGAGAGTAATTGCTGAGTAATCGTTAGTAATTGATTTTGAATCTCGTTTTAGGCGTCTTTCGATTATTACAGGTTCTCCACTGATGTCTAGTTCTAAGATTACTTCTGCTTCAGAAGCGTTATGTCTGAGAAGCGAAGCCCCCCTCTGTCCTGCTTGAAGACCGAATAGAGCATATTCTAATGCTAAAAGAATAGTTGTTTTGCCTGAACCTACATTGCCAGAAAGTAAAACTGCACCTTCTGGAAAAACAATCTTTTGTTCTTCATAACTTCTTATATTCTTTAGATAAATTGATTTTAATTTCATTGTGGAATTACCTTATTGATTTCTGAGATTAATCTTTCTTCGAAATTAGATGCCTTTTCCTCATCCATCTTTTCCATTTGAAGAGATTTTAACAGTAATTCTGAGAGTGAATCGAATTTTGTGCTGTTTCTTGATAAAAATTTTTCTACAATTCTCTCTTCTATATTAAGATTATCTGAAAAGTCTATTAAAGATTCTGATTCTAAATGGTGTAGTTTACTTGTACTTTTTATTAATGAATGGGCGCCTTTGGATTTAACAAATAGTTCTATCTTTTGAAAGTCTATGTCCGTTATATTCCCTTGCTCGAGAATCCCAGAAAGGGAGAGAATTACAATTTTATTTTTGAGATTTTGAGATTCTAACTCTGAGAGAATAAGTGAAGTTGCGGAAAGGGCATTTTTTATAGAGACGGTTATTGGGAGAATCTCTTTGAGATTGATAATTTCTTTTTTGACTTTGCCGTTATCAAAAATATAGAATGAACCTGCTTTCAGTTCTTCAAGTTCCTGAAGATTGTTTGGGAATATTGGACCCGAGTAAATTCTGTTTTCTTTTGCGTAATCTATATGGAGATGTGAAAGAGCAAGATAATCTACCTTTGGAAGAAGCTTTTCTTCTACTGCCGGAATGGGAAGAGTGCCGACTGCGTCTCTAATTGCGGTGTGAAGCATAAGTATTTTAAACATTCCAGGAGCATCTTGAAGAAATGAACGATTGATTTCATCGACTTCTAGTCCTGACTTCTTTCCAGGATAACCATAAATTGCACATCCTTTGTATAGCGTTGGAAGGAGCATTATTTTTCCATTGCGTTCTTCAAATTTTGAGACATTTATACAAAATCCTGAATGAGAGAGAACATCAAGAAACGTCTTTCCGGAGGCAGAGTAGTCATGACTTCCTGCTATGAGAAAAACTGGGATTTTTGAATCATGTAATCTTCTAAATTCTCGAAAAGTGTCTTTTAGTGTATCAATTGGGGGATAAGCAGAATCAAAAAGGTCTCCAGTAATTAAAACAAATTCTACTTTCTCAGCTATAGATTTGCCAATGGCATATTGAAAAGATTCTAAGTTTAGGGCTTGTAATTCTGGCTGTCTCCATCCTCCAAGATGACAATCTCCCATGTGTGCAAATTTCATTGTAACTTTGGGGGATAAAGTAGTTATTTATAGATTATTGTGCTAGTTTTAGTCTAAGCAGACTATATCTTTTGTAACTATTACTTTTTCACATAGTGCAAATTCTTTCTTAACTTTAACTAATGGCTGGATTTCAAGTGTAAAACTACCGTTATTTAAATCAGAATAACTAACTCGTTGAGTGATATCTTCACCGGGAGAACTTGGAGTTAGATAGGCGCTATTTTTATTTAGCGTTTTTCTAACTAGTGAACCAATGTTTCCTAGTCTGACGTATATTCCCGATGTATTGAAAAGACCAGTGTTTGAATAAGTTATGTTTATGGTGTCTGTTGTAGAATTACAATCTACTTCTTTTATGTACAAGGCAATATCTGAAGGACATTCGGCTTTTTCTTTTGGGGTAAGAGAGACGAGGTAATTATAGACTATTGCGCTTAGTGCTAGTGCTACAATTATGAGTAAAACATAGCTTATCATTTCACTTAACGCTTTTTTATCTGTAAATAATGACATCTTGATCCTTGATTTTCTTTCTTAAAATTAAATAAAAATTCTGTCCTCTATTTATGTCAAAGGAATGATTTACTGAATTTAGATGTCCTTGAGAATCTGTAATAGGAACCATAACATTAATTCTTGATGGGCCTGTGGAATTTGATATTTGTGCTCCTGTCGATGTTGGTACTACTGTCCATAGAGGGTTAGAAATTACCTCACCAGTCTGATTTTTTGATATTGAACGAAGAGTGGTTTCATTGCCATAGATAATATCTATATTACTATCTGGATTTAGATTAGCATAGTAAATTGTGAGATTTTTTAGATTGTCTGAGATTTTATTTTGATCTTGTCCTAGAATTACTCCATTGTCTAGAATTTGAGATGCTTCGTATTTGAATTGGTCTGTTAAGTCATAGATTTGAGCATTTTCTTCCTGTATTGAAGATTGAGTATACGATTTTCCAAAACTGAGAATTACTCCCGATATTATTAGTGCTGCAATTAAGAAAAATTGTGCCCTCTTGTTGAACCTCATGTAATAGAGAGTGAAATGAGGTTTTTATATGTTTTTGGTTATATTACTTGAAGTATTCCTCCGAAAAAGACAATTAGAAGAAAGAAAATGAATTTTATTATTCTTTCTTTAATCGTGTGGGGTTGATAAATTGAAACTATTAAGTAATAAGTTCCCATTAATAAAATTAATAATCCAAAATAAATAAAAGCAATGTTTTTAAAAAGTGTTGAGGTCATAATTCCTACAACATTTAAAACTAAGATATTTCCTAATGTATTTGTTATCCAACCAAAACGATCAAGTGCTTCATGTCTTGCCCAATAACCTACTTTTGAATAGCACAGGCTGGAAACTAGAAATAACGGAACTGCAAAAACTAATTGAGTTACTATCGCGATACTGAATCTTTCAGGATTTAGTGTCCAAATTATTGTTAAAATAAAAAATAAACTACCCATCATTAATGCATTTATTGAAACTCTACTAGCTGCCTTTTCTGGGTGAGGATGTTCTTGTTTTGAAGTTATTTTTTCTACCATCTTTAAAGTGTAGACGGGGAGTTAGCTCGGTTTTCACAACCAGCGCCCTTTCAATTTTCTCGGTTTCGTTACCCTGTAAGCACCGAACTTCCTGCTTAGGGCTGCTCCGATCAAGGCCTGACCCGATTTACAAGAGTACGATCGAACAGGACAAAACGTCAACGTCCACTGAAAGACTGTGTTATGTCTGCTTTACGCACTCCTTTAAGCTCACTTGATGCCCGCAAGTGTTACAGCACAGGGCAAATGTGCCAGCTCGTCTACTTAATATTCGAGCTGGAAGGGGTTAAAAATGTTGCTATTTGTAAATTAATAGTATGCCCTGCAAGACAACTCAATACAAATATCCCTTTCAATAATACTATGTTTATTCATTGAAATATCTTCAGCACATTAAAATAATTAAAGTTGAACCTCTGATAATAACTTCCAATTATGTTTAACCATTTATGCGCGGTATATTAAAAAGTATTATTAACTGGTTATGTCTTAGAGAGATTCAAAATATTTTAATAGAATTACTAAATAAAAGTTGGGTAAAAAATATCTAAATGTGTATCCATATTCTTAAATTTCTTCTTTGTCATCAAGGTCATCTGTTACCGAACGTTTAAGGGAAGAAACACTGTACTTTAATTTTCTTCTTGTTCTTGGTGGTTTGTTAAATGTTTGAATGAGTAGAAGAGAAATTAAAACAATTGCGAGTAAAAATGTTCCAGCCAATAAAATTATTAATTGCATGTTATTCTTTGTAAATGAGGGTTTTTAAGAATTATGCTTATAATTAAACTAGAAAATATTAGATTGCAATAAAATTTATAAATGGTAAAGTTAATTGAGAAATTATGAATAAAAATGAAATTAGTTCTAAAAGGGAAGAATCGGATTTAGAGGAGCTGGCTAAGGGAGTTATAGCTGGAGTAGGAATAGTAGCTCTGGTTGGCGTATATTTGGCAGTAAATATTGTTAATGATGCTGTGCAGGCAGCTAAATGGGCATATAATACTGCTCTTGGAAAACCTATGAAGTTTGTTGAATTTGGATCAGAATCAAATACGATTAGAGATTATAAATTTGAAAGGGTATGAATTATTTATATTAATTTTTACATCTTACTAATTACTTGAATTCCTAGAAGACTGAGAGCATTTTTTAGTACTTGCATTGTGGATTCTACTAATACTAATTTGAATTTTTCATCGGGAGTACCTACTACCTTAGAAATATGATAGAATTCATTAAAAGATTGAGCTAGAAAATAAGCATAATTTGCAATTTGATTTGGAGAAAGTGCAAGATGTGCTTTAACTACTGTCTCTGGAAATTTTCCTAAAAGTGCAATTAAACTTTTTTCCTGAATAGAAAGATCTGCAGGTATTTTTTTAAGGTCTCCTTCTTTCTTGGATTTGGACAGGATGGAATTCGCTCGGGCATATGAGTATAATATATATGGGCCTGTGTCTCCTTCGAAGTTTAATGCAGATTTCCAAGAAAATGAAACATCTTTGCTAGGTTCTACTTTTAAAATTCCATATTTTATTGCACAAAATGCAATCTTTTGAGGATCTCCTTTAGAATTTCTTTTTTTAGCTTCTTCTTTTGCATGTTCTGTTGCTTTGTTCAGTACTTCTTCTAAAAGCACGATTTTTCCTGCACGCGTTGCAAGAATTTCATTTTCAAAATTCACAGTTCCGAAGGGGAGATGCTTGCAATTCTTTACAAATGAGTATCCTAACTTATTTAAAATTTCGAATAATTGTTGAAAATGTAGCATTTGTCGATAATCGGTTACATAAATCATTTCATCAAATTTATATTTATCGAATCGAGATACGGCTGCACCTAAATCTTGAGTTATATACGATGCAGTGCCATTTCCTCTTAGAATGAATTTTTTAGGGAGATTTTCAAATTCCACTAAAACGGCTTCTGAATCTGGGACTTTTTTTGCAACTCCCTTATCTAATGCATCTAAGACTAACTGTTTTCCCGCAGCTGAAAAATTACTTTGGCCAGTAGTTTCTTTAAATTTTATGCCCAATAATTTGTAAACTCTATCAAAACCTTCTTGAGAACTTTTTTCTATTTCTTTCCAAATCTTTAAAGTAGATTTATCCCCTTGTTCAATTAATAGTAACTTTTCTTTTGCCTTTTCAGTCCATTCATTACCTTCAAAATTATCATCTTGTCCTTCTTGAACTTCTATTTTTTCCTGTTCACAAAAACGAACATATAGTCTTAAAAGTTCTTTAGTGGGATCTTCTTCTAATGCTTTTTTATCTACCCACAGCCCGTAGGCGACAATAAGTTTTCCTATGTGTAATCCTATATCTCCGAGATAATTGATGCCTAGCGGGTTGTATCCTAAGAATTCACTTATTTTAGAAACTGAATCTCCAATTAGTGTAGAACGAATATGCCCTATATGCATTGGTTTACCGATATTGGGTCCAGAGTAATCTATGACTATATTTTTACCCTTGCCTAAATCTGAAGAACCAAACTTGTCTTTTTGAGTTTTAATTTTGAGAAGAATTTCTTTTACGAGGGTTTCTTTTTTTACGAAGAAATTAAGATAGGGTCCAACTGCTTGAATTTTGTCAAAGGAGATATCTGAAGAAAAATCTTCTGCTAATTCTCTTGCAATATCTACTGGAGATTTTTTAAGTTTTGCAGAGAGGGCAAAACAAGGAAATGCAAAATCTCCTAAATTGATGTCTTTGGGAACTTCTATTTTAGATTCTATCTCTATTCTGGTTAAACCTGTTTGAATTAATAAGGATATTACTTTCTCTTTCATGAATAAATGTAATAAATTAGATTAATAAAATTATGCTTGTTGAAGGGTGTGCCCGCAGTCTATACAAAATTTATCACCTTCGCTAATTGGTTTCTTACAGCCTGGGCAAGCAGTCATAGGGACAACCATCTTTCCACCGCATTGGGGACAGAACTTTTGTCCATCGTCTCCTCCTCTACCACAATTAGAACATTTTGGAGGAATTTTCTTTCTTTCTATAACTGCCTTATATCCTACTTTGCCTGAAACGACACGTGAAAATGCATCTTGGATAGATGCAGGATCTTGCCATTTTCTTAAATCTAAACTACTTCCCATTTTTTCCTCTTTTGATTTATTCTTTTTGAAAAACTCTTTTTATAAACATTGCTGTGTTACAAAGAATGTGAATTTTAAAAAAAGATTTTAGGTTCACATTCTTTGTCTGGAGAATTCTAAACTATGCGAATCGAATTCTATATTTTATAGGGATGAAAATTGAAATGAAAAAGGAATTTTGAAAACAAGTTAAAGTTCTTAAGATACAGGGAATTCTGTTGGTTGTATCATGTTTGGTACAGAGTTCCCTGTCCAGAGAATTCTGCGGAAGGATGACACGATTATCAGAATTCTCTGTAACTCGATATAAATATTCAATTCAATAATAATTACGTTCGTCCTGTAAAATATTTTATCGTCACATTAAACCAGTTCGAAGTTGTACATTAGATAATAACTTTTCAGTTATATTTAACTCGTTTATAATTTAGATGCTAAGAATGAAATTTTGAAAAATAATTAAATGACTGAAAATGAAAAAGCTTCCGCCGGGAGTTGAACCCGGGACCCCCGCATTACGAGTGCGGTACTCTTACCAACTGAGCTACGGAAGCATTTTTTTAGTCTGCGGAGTTACGGAGACACAAACAATGAATGAGAGTAAGGTTTATAAATAAATAAGTTTATGGATTTGTAGGTGTGAAGTGGTAAAAAAAGGGATTATTTTGTTGGCGATAGTTTTTTCTTTAGTTGTTAGTGTCTATTTTGTTTCTGGTGAGACATTTAATAATTGTTGGAATAAAACTGGAACTTCGTCGGCAACATGCCAAGCAGTTAGTGGATGCGTTTGGAAAACTCAAGCTCAAGATTCTTGGTGTCAAAATGGAGTTGGATGTTGCATGGATTTAAATTGTGGAATGTATTCTGGAAATCAAGGTGCATGCACAAACTCATCAGATAGTTTGAATTGTACTTGGGATTCTTTTATGACTTCCTGGTATCCAAATGGAACTCAAGCTCCGAATGGAGGATGCATGATGAATTGGACTGGAAGTAGTGGAAGTGCATGGGGGGGAGTTACAGAGGGGTGTTGGAAATATAATGGAGATAAGGCATCATGTGGGGGACAAGGAGCGAGTTGTAAGTGGACTGCAAATGGACAAAATCAAAATCCTTGGTGTATGATAAAAACATTAAATGATGCTCAAAATAAAAAGCCTTCCGCGACAACTGATGATATTGGATGTTGTGAAACCTCCGGATGTTGGATGCATGATAACAATGAAACTTCATGTATGTCTGCTTTTCAAGGTAATTGCGATTATACTAATAATACTTATGGTGGAGGATGGTGTGACACCAAATCTTGTAGTGAAATAACTACACAAGAGAATTGTACTTATGCTAAACAAAATTTGTATATGCCTTGTAATTGGACTGAGAGTGCGTGTTCGAGTGAAACATATGGCGGTGGAGGATTTGGGTTTTATAATGATGATGCAGATTCTTGTTTTAGTGGTGGAGGATGGTATAATTCTACAGGAGGATGTATAATGCCAAGTGGAGGTTCTGGAGGGGGGGGATCAGGTAATTTTATGTTTGCAGGAGAAGCGCATTGTTGGTTTGCAGATAATAAACCAGAAATCTGTAACAATCTTACTGGATGTGCGTATTGTGTTACTGGAAGTGGTATGTTTGGTGTTTCAAATTCCAGTAATAATAATATATGTAAAAATAAACCTCTTGGACTTTGTGAAGGACATGATACTAATGATATAAATACGTATGCAAATGCGAATAATTCTGCGAATCTGGCGTGTACGGATATCAAAATAAAAACTGCATGTAACTACGGACCATTGCCAAATTGTAAATGGACAAATAGTTCTGTTATAAATGGAAGTTATTGTGAAGCAGGAGCTTCTACAGAAAAGAAATCTGCTCCTCCGGTTCAGTATTGCGAAGATTCGTTGTCTAAAAATAATTATAGTTTGTGTATGCAGTTAGCGAATAGTTATATGATGCCTTGTAAGTGGGATAATTCAAGTTATCCTGTGAAAAATTGTACATTTAATAGCCAAGCAGTTTTTGGTACCGGAATAGATAAAGATTTTAATGAAATAAATAGTCAATTTTCATGTACTTCGGCTGGAGGAACATGGAGTACAGAATATTATGTTGATGGAGCAGTACTGAAACAAGATTCTTGGTGTGAGATGACTGGATTCTTTGATATTGGTCAAAAGACTGGACAAGGTAATAAGGGTAGTTGTAATACCTCATGTTGGGCGTGTGAATTTCAAACGAATGGGAGTGTGTGGGGAAGTGCTAGTTTAGCAGAAACAGCTTGTGAAAGTTCAACTGCAGTTGGGGGACAAGCAGGAGGTTGTGTTTGGAAAAATGATAGTAGCGGGTTGAAAGCATTTAATGGGCTTGGTTGGTGTGACTATCCTAAGGAAATGGAAAATGGTGGAGCTAAAGATTGTAATTTAGAATGTGAAGGTTGTAACTTTATGGGTAATCCTCTATCTGCGTGTACTGCAAGTGTAGCAGGTAATGGGACTGGATGTAAATGGGTTAATGATAGTAGTAATAGCGTTGTTGGAGGATATTGTGTAGATAAAGGTAAGAAAACATGCAGTAGTGATTGCTTTTCTTGTTATGATTTTAATGCATGTGCTAACTCAAGTTTAGATTGTAACTGGGACCAAACATTTAATTTATGTAGTCCGAATGGGTTTAAAGGTGAGGTATGCTTTGATGGTGTTGATAATGACCAAAATAGTTTAATTGATTGCGCGGATCCTAATTGTGCTTTTGATAATTTCTGTGGAGGGAGTGTTGTGGGAGGAAGTTGCTTTTCCAAAACGACGCAGGGAACATGTAATAGTACTGTTGCTTTTGGAGAACTAAATTGTACTTGGTTGAATGATACTTGGAATCCTGGATGGTGTGATATGCCTGGAGCGAATTGTTGGAAGTTTAATGATAATTTAAATGGATGTGGAGCTACTCCTGGATGTACAAATTCTTCATCGTCTATGGGTACTAATTCTTGGTGTGAAATGAACTCAACTAAGATGGATTCAGCTACGTGCTGGGCATATAATAGTGAAGCTACTTGTAGTGGAAATTGTCAATGGAAGAATAATACTTGGATGGGTGCTTCTTCTGGTTCGGGTTGGTGCGAGTATGCTCCATTTGCAAGATGTTCTAATCTTAATCAGAGTAGTTGTGGATTAAATACTAATTGTACTTGGAAACAGGATCAATTTTCTGCTGTGGGAGGATGGTGCGATATTGCTTGCTTTAATCAGAATCTTAACCAAGCTTCTTGTGAGAATGTAAGTTTTAATGGATTATGCAAATGGAGAAATATGAGTCAGACTTGTCAACCTTCAACTTTTATGATGATGGGAAGTTCTGGAGGGGTGGATGGAAAGAAAGGATGTTGGCAATATGATGGAAACCAGACTGGATGTGTTGCAAACAACATAACCTGTACTTATAAGAATGACACATATTCACGAAACAATAAGTCGGTGAGTGAACCAAGTGGATGGTGTATGGATAAATCCGAATTCCAACAGTTTGGAGAAACGGAAGGAAATATTATCGAACTTGCGATGGATAATGGGAATGTGCTAGGAAGTGCAGAATCTGGAGTGGATGGGCAAATTGATATAATGGGAATGGGAATGAGAGTTAGCGATGAAGGATTTAATTTTGGGGCTGAAATGTTTAATATTAGTAGAGGAATTATCTGTAATGGGAATATGATTGGAAGTATGTTTGGTCAAACGCCAGTTCAAGGAACGGGTAATGCAACTACAAGATTTTACTGGTATTTAGATACGAATGGGAATTCAAGTGGAGGATGTGTTGCAGTTCCATCATCTGGATCAAATATGACCGGATATGATTTTGTAATAAGTTATGTTTCAAGAAATACGAGTAGTGGAATAGTTGAGACAAAACAGTTGATGAAGTGCTCTAATGGTAATTGGACTTTGACAAATGCACAAATAACGACAAGCAAGAAATTAAGTTGCGGTGAGATTGGAGGAGTAATGATTGCTTTAACTAAACAAGATATAGAATCTTTTGCAGAGTATAATAAAACGGCAGTTATGAAAATATTTATGAGTAGTGCTAATGAAACTGGTTCTAGGACTGCACCTTCTGATTCAGTTGGACCTGGATATTATACTCCTGGGACTATTGACTTTAAACTTGTTGATTGCTCTGATTCGGATTCGTCTAGTGCACAAAGTCCTAAATGTAAGAATTTCCAGAAATTTGGATTTAATGTTTTTGAAGAGTGTAAGAATGGGGTAGATGATGATGATAATGATTTAGTTGATTGTGATGATCCATTCTGTATATATATGCCAAGTTGTGCAAGCGGAAGTAATGCTTTTAATTTTAGTAGCAATGTAAATGATAAAACTGCTCCGAGTGTTATGTTTAGTGAAGTGGACAAACTCTCAGATATAGCATTTGTAAGAGTAGATACTGATGAGCCTTCTAACTTAAGTTTGGAATTTTATAAGAATGATTCCACCTGTGCAACGGCGAATTTAAATGTAACTTTGAGTGATAATGGCACAGGATATCTGGCAAACGCAAACTTTAAACCGTTCCATAATGTTGACTTAATACCTGATACCTTGGGTTATTCTTTAACTAATAGTACTGCATATTACTATAAGACTAAGGTCTGCGATCCTTCAGGTAATTGTGCTATTTCTGCGTGTTCAAACTTTACTACAAAATCGACGACAACGGCTAAATCGTTTATTTTTAAGATAGAACTTCCTGAAGAGGGGAATTACACAGTGGATATTCCTGCATTTAATAAGACAGATTATAACTTCACAGAAAGTTTTGGTGGACAGAATTATGACGTAGGAATAAAGACAAATACGTCGATTACAAAAAATATGAACTTCACAGTTTCGTGCGGAGATGGAACGATGGGAATTGGATTTTATGGAGTTAATATACTAGAGCCTATGAAAATTGATTTAAGTAATGCATTTATTTGCAATACGGGTGATGATTTGATTGGAATGAACTCAAGTCTAAAGAAGTGGAATAATCTTATAGATGACTTAAAGCTTGGGGGAGCAACAGATTATATAGAAGTTACAATACCTGTGGCATATAACACAGCAAATACTCTTAATTGGACTAATGATGCTGGAACAAACGGAACAGACGTTGACGACTATGTTAGCTGTTCTGGGAATTCAGCAAGTACTACTTGTAAAGTCCCTGTTTCTATGGGATTCTCTGCTTATACTATAACTACTTTAGCGAGTACTCCTAGCACTTCTAGTAGTAGCTCAAGTGGAGGCGGAGGAGGGGGAGGTAATTCTGAATTTTGGACAAATTCATTTATTGAAGATGATAAATCTCTGGAGAATAAGGGCGTTATAACTAAAGAATTGAAAGCAAAAGAAAGAATAAAAATTAAGATAGGTGATGAAAATCATAGCATAGGAGTTATTTCTATTTCGGGAAATAAGGTTGTAATTAATGTTTCATCTACTCCTCAACAAGCTGAATTTTCTGTTGGAGATGTTAAGATGTTTGAAGTAACTGGAGATGATTATTACGATATTAGAGTTAAATTGAATTCTGTGAATGCCAGTAGTAATAAGACGAATGTAAGTGTGGATTATGTTCATGAAAAGAAAGAAATAACTGGTGGTTCAGGAAGTACTGGAAATGTAAATCAGACTAATGGCGATAGTAATGGTAACTTATCTGCTGGAGGAGAAGGCCCTGATTTAACCAAGAGTGGAAATTCTTGGATTATTTGGTTAGTATTAGGAGTTATAATTATTGTAGGTATAGTATACTTTATTACTCGTGGAAAAAGTTCATTTGCGAGCAAAGTTAGACTGAATCCAAATAGCAAGAATATTCGAGTAAGTTAAATTTGAAAATGTATTTAAATGGAGATTTTATTATCTTATGATGGATAATTATGTTAAAGTTATTATTGGACTTATAATTCTTGTTGGGGTTTTGGGAGGGATATTTTTATTTAAGAATGTTAATTTAGGACCTTCGCAATCTCAACTTGAAGAATGTAAAACTTTAGTTTCTAGCGAATATAAAGAAGGAGGAATTGTAATGTTTACAGATAAAAATACTGCTGAAAAGTATACTAAAGAATTATTAAATACTTATCCGTTTAATGATAATAAAACTCCATTTAGCATTTTTTACATCGATAGCTATACTCCAAATTGCACATTGTATAAAGATATTGCATTATATTGCGATTCGAAAGAGCTTAGGAAAAAGGCAGCCTCTTGTCCAGCAGATTATATTGTTGCTTTTGAATCTAAAGGTGCAAACACAAGGAGCTCTTCTTACATGAACACGATGAGCATAAATAAAAATCATCCTTTAAGTGTATTATTGCATGAATTCGGACATTCGTTTGCAAACTTAGAGGAAGAGTATATTAGTGGAAGTGTGGGTTCTAAGAAAATGAACTGCCTTTCGTCATGTGATGCTTTTGGAGAAAAATCTGATGGATGTTTTCAAGGGTGTTCAGAGAATGGATTATATAGATCGATAGAATCGGGAGTTATGAAAACACTTGCAAGTAATGTATACGGAAAATATGATTCTTGGTTAATATCTAAGCAATTGAGCAAAATTACAGGGAATACAATCACTGGAAATGTAGTCACGCATGATAGCTCCTGCGCGGGGCAATACTTTTACATCGTTGAATCTAGAATTAAAGATGGACAAATAGTGATAGAAAGGATTATCCCTACGGAGGGCTGCTCTAGCAGCCCTATGGACGCTCCTGAAAGCAGAGAGTATATTAATTGGACATTTGGAGAGGTTCGAGGAGCTATAGAGCCAACATTAATTTATACTGATTCTCAAAGCCCTGAAGAAAATGAAATAAGTGGAGAATTGTTTAATTATGAGGGGTTATTTTATTTTGATATCCCTAAAGCCGATTCTGAGAGTGAGTTAATATTAACTAATTCTACGGATAATAGTGTACTTGCAAGAAGTAGATTACATAGTTTGGAGGAAACGCCATGCGAAATTTAATGTCCAATAAAAAAGGATTGTCGAGTGTTGTCTCGGTTGTGTTAATTATAATGCTTACGGCTTCGGCTATCTCTTTAATAGGATTATTATTAAAGGATATGATTTCTAATTCCTCTTTTTCCCCGCAGGTTGATTGTTTGGAGTATAAAACTCAGGAAGTATTGAAAATAGTTTCTGTTTGTTATTCACAAGAGAATAGAGAAATAAATTTAGCAATTCAGAGAAAGAGTGGATATGATTTATCTGGACTATCCTTAGGTTATGTGCATGATGGAAAATCTAGAAGATGGAATTGCGATCCTATGACCTGCGGAGGGTGTAAATTACCAGAGGAAGGAACGATTAGAAATTATTTTCTAGGAGGAATTGAGAGTTATTCTTCTGAAAGTGAGATTAGGGTTTATTCTGAAAATTGCCAAATTGACTCTGAAATAATACGTCCTTGCTAAAATGAGAAAGATTAATTTTGAAGAGAAAGTTGTTGGTTTGTCTTTTTTGTTTATTTTTATTTATATATTATTTTTTTTAATTATTCCATTTTTTAGAGAAAATAGTTTATATAGCTGGGATTTTCCAGGATTAAAAGCATCCATTGAATATCAAAAAGACATCTTACCTAAATTGTCGGATTGGAATCCTACTTTCTTTTTTGG
The DNA here is from genome assembly GCA_038045425.1 of Nanobdellota archaeon. Lineage (GTDB taxonomy): Archaea > Nanobdellota > Nanobdellia > Pacearchaeales > GW2011-AR1 > SICV01. The sequence goes on from JBBSYD010000070.1 coordinate 15,618, forward strand.
ATTTAGTCAAAATCAGTTTTATCCACCATTGTTTTCTTATCTGGGAGCAATATTAAGTTTTATCTTTTCTACAGAGATTTCTTTGAAAATATTGTTTTCGCTCTCTCTGATAGCTTTACCTTGTTCATTTTACTATTTCTTAAGAAAGTATAATCTCCCGAAAGTACCCGCTTCAGTGTTAATGATTGTTATGTTCTCGTTGCTTTTCTTTATAGGAGGATATTCTTATGGGGGAAATATGGATTCTACCTTCAGAGTTGGATTAATAACTCATGTTCTTGGGATGGTTTTCTTTTTCTTTTACGCAGGAAGATTAAATAAAGACTATCAAGAAGGAAAATTTTTAATTTCTAGTGTATTATTTTCTTTGGCAATATTAACTCATATAATTGCGGCATTTGCATGTGTAATATATTTTATATCGACTTTAATTGCAAACTTTGAAAACTTAAATAAAACTGGAAGATATTTTCTAAAACAAGTAGGAATTGTATTTTTATTAACCTCTGCGTGGATTATTCCATTCATATTTAAAATAAACTTCCTTAAGTCTTATCAAATAGGTGCTATAGACTCTAAATTAATTATGCTATTTGTGTTAGTTTGGTTAGCAATCTCTTTGTTTAAGGAAAGAAAAGAATTTCTTAACATAGGAATATTCTTTGTAGGAATATTCTTGTTTAATTTCATTTATCTATATTTATTCGAGATTCCGGTTCATATGTACCGATTTTATATGTATATTATATTACTAATTCCATTAATGGCTTATTCATTAATCAATAGGCGATATATTAATGTTGTACTTGTTCTAATGCTGGTTGCTTCGATTTTTATTATCGTGACGAATCCTATTGATAGTGAGGGCGGAAAGATAAAATTAGAATTTGGTAATGTTTCATTTGATACATATGATAGAGTATTAGTCTTGCCAAAAATAAATGAAGTAGGTGGAATGCATTATTTACAGAATGAGCTTCCATTTATGTATGGCTTTGAGGGCGTAAGGGGATTGTATGTTGAATCATCGAGAAATGCCCGAACGGTGTATAATTTAGAATCTGTTTTGAACAATAAACAAAAGTATAGCATGGGGGCGATTTTAGACTCTGAATTAATTGATGTTAATAATTTCACAAATGAGAAAATAGAGTATGAATTAAATATTCTGGGAATAAATAAAGTTATTGGTGATGCTCAATTTGAGTATGGGCTCCAAAGTGAAGAGATATTTACGTTAAATAACGAATCGTATTACGTATACGAGTTTAATCAGAGCAATTTAATTGAAATATGGGATAAAAATATTAGTTTAATTAATGATTCTGCGAATAAAGACGAAGAAATAGGTAAATGGTTCTTGGGAGATAATGTTTCTGATGAGATATTAATAATGAAAGAGTTTCCTGAATATGATTTGAAAGGTACGGAAAAAGTTGTATTGGACAGCGTATCTGGAGATAAAAAAGAAATTCGATTTAGAATAGAATCTGAAAAAGAAATACCAGTTATAATTAAACAGTCATATTTCCCTAATTGGAAGGCATATTCTGATGGAAAAGCGATAAAAATATACGAAGTTTCCCCTAGCTTTATGATGGTATTTGCAAAGGGAGAAATAGAATTAAGATATGAAAATAGATTTGTAGATATTTTAGGACTAATATTGAGCTTAGTGGGAGTATTAAGTCTAATTCCTAGTTATATTTATGAGAAAAAGTTTATTTCTTTATAACTTTTTCTTCTTTAAGGAAAAGTTTTGCAACGAGAAAGATTACTAAGGCAAGAATTATGAAATTTATTAGTGCTCCAAGAAATGCACCCCAACCGATAACTATTGGACCTAAAGATAAAGTGGCTTGCTGCCATGCTCCTCCAGGAATAAATGGAGTTATAATTGGCATAATTATATTATCTACTAAAGATTTTACCAGAACTGTTGCTGCAGAAGCCATAATAAATGCTATTGCTAACCCTATAACCTTATACTCTTCTAGAAATTCTTTGAACTCCGAGATTATCTGTTTCATTAGATATTTAGAGATATTAAGATTATAAATGTTTTTAGAGAAATCCTTAAAAATTTCAAAAAGAAGAAACTTTAAAAACCCTAAAAATATCCAGGAAAATGGCAATTAAGAAAGGCGACCTGATCGTTGTTGAATATACTGGTAAATTGGATTCTGGAGAAGTTTTTGATAGTTCTAATCATGGAGAACACTCTCACCCTCTTATATTTAAAGCGGGAGAAGGACAAATGATTGCAGGATTTGATAGTGCAGTAATTGGAATGGAAAAAGGAAAAGAAAAAACTATTAAAATTCCTTGCAAAGAAGCATATGGTGAAGTAAGAAAAGAATTGCAAAGAGAAATTCCAAGAAAGATGTTGCCTCCGGAGCAAGAACCTCAAGCAGGAATGATGTTGATGATGGGAACACCAGATGGAAGACAGTTGCCTGTTAGAATTGCAGAAGTTAAGAAAGACGTTGTTATTTTGGATTTAAATCACCCTCTTGCTGGAAAGGATTTAACTTTTGATATTAAAATTGTTGGAATTGGCGAAGCTGATGCAAAGAAGTTCGAGCAGGAAAGCCACGAGCACCATCATTAAAAAGTATATAAATATTTAAATTCTATCTGAAATGAGAAAGTAAATGAATATGCCTCGTTCTTGGTTTGAAAGTAACTATGGACATTTAAGAGAATTAGGTAATAAAATTCTTTCTAGGGATTATTCCTATTGCGTTATGGATATTTCGGAAGCTCAGCTTTGGAGAACTGTTTTAACTGGGCGTTTAAAGGAAACAAAAGAGCTAGATGAACAACAAAAAGAAGAAATTAGAAAAGGAATTGGAACTATTGAACAAGCGATTGATAATTATGTAGACAGATTTCATCAATCTTTGAATTTATTAAGAGAATTGAAGAGAGAAATTTAAAACAGGTGTTTAAAATTTATTCTTTCTCGTTTCCTGTGCAATATGCTTGAATGGTCTGATTAAGATAGTTAAATCTTGGATCCCAACCGATAATTGAGGGATTTTCTTTTAAATTTGAGAAACAGGATTCACAAGTTCCCGTTTTATATATTGGAGCAACTGAACTACCTGACCATGAACTTTTTGGACGAGGAATTAATAGATTACTACAAAGACAGGCACTAACTAGTATATTAATCCTATCTTCATTTATCATCTCAGGGATTGATTCGCATCCTGCAGGAAGAGGATTTCCGACACATAAAGTGTTATAAATTTCTTGAAGACAAAATCTGTCTGAGTTATAACTTATTTGCTCGCTTTTACAACTAGCGCAAGTATCTGGAGAGTCTAGTGCGTGAGATAGCTCGTGATTTAATATACATCTGTCTGTATTAATTGAAACTGACTTATGAATGTCTATAGGAAAAGGATTTGAAGGATTTATACTGCTCCCCGAAGTAAGATTAAATTCATCGCAGATGTCTACAGGAAGGGTAACTTTACAAGAATATCTGTTACATGTACTGGGGGAGTCTTTATTATCGTTACAAATTATAGTTACACTTTTACAATTTTTAGTAACGCAACCGTTTGGATAAGGAACACAACCTGACGAGTCAAATGGATTTAAAAAAAGATCTTTTGGATAAAATGAAAATAGGAAAATAATAAAGAGGATAATGAGAGAGAGGATAATTATATTATTTTTATTAAACATAAACAAAGAGGAGTAGATTAGAATATAAATCTTTTCTAAGAAGTTTTCTTGAATAAGATGGAGATAAACACTTTTTTACGAAGAAGATAAATCCTTTTAAGCCTGAAAAAATGAATGTTTTTATGAAAAAAGGGCGATTGAGAGTGATAGGTAGAGTTCCAAGTTCTGAAAATGAAGGAAAGATATATGAGATTTATAATTTTAATAAGCTAGATGCTTATTTTAGACAGGAAGGTTTTAGATGTACTCAAATTAGAGATTTGGGGGATTTACAAGGTATTTTGAGAGAGTTAAAAGATTTGATTAGAGGAGAGAGCTATTATATGGGTAAACGAGTAGGGGATGAGAACATACGTGGAAAATTAGAAGATTTGTTTATGATTGTGCCTGCACATCTTGTTTTAGAGGAAGATGCACTGACTAATTTAGTGGATACAAATCCTTTTGAAAAAAGACCCGGGCGTTTAGATTATTATGCTCTTTATTTATCTTCAAAATTAAAACATTCTGAATATGCTCAAACTTCTAGGTGGGAAGTTGAAAAGAAAAAAAGAGTTGGAAAGAAAAATTAAATCTTAGAAGCGATATGTGAAACTGCCTCTTCAATTATATGCGAAACAGGTTTACCTGTTTTTTTACTGAGTTTTTTTAATTTATTTATTACTCTCTGCTGAAGAGTTATATCTATCCGTTTACGTGCCCAAAGAATCTCTCGAGTTTGATCATAGTGCTCCATCTCTTCAAAATCGTTTTTATTCTTCTCAAATATCGCTTTGATTTCCTTATTACTTAATGGCATTTTTCATTCTCTCCGTAATTATTTCTATGTCTGAGATATTTTTAGATGCAATGGACAAAATGTGATGCTTTAATAATTCTCCATCTACTTTTTTTGTAGTTTGATTTGCAAACATAAATGCAATAAACATAGCCGTTTTTTTATTTCCGTCTTGAAATACATGATCAACGAGTATTGCTCGTATTAAATATGATAATTTTGTGTATTCTCCTAATCGAGATTCAATTTGTTTATCGATTGCAAAGTCTAAACTAGCCTCGTTTCTAAGAATTCCTCCAAATCCTTTATTTATTCTAATTAATTCTTCCTTGCTTATTTCCATACACATGAATATACCTAGCAAGTATATAAATGTTTCGGGATTTTCATACACATGAATTTAAGTAAGGTTGAGAGTTCTAGTAATTTATATTAACATGTTTTTTATATTCTATAATGAATAGTTTCTAAAAAATTAATTAGGTGATTTTGAAACAAATGTATAATTATTCAGGATATCCGTTAATTCTGTCTCTTCTAAAATGCCGTTTAGGTTTCTATCTCTTGCTCTAAGTGAATCAGGAAGAGAGTAATGTGCTTGAACTTCTCTAAGAAGGAGTTTATTTTCAAGTCTATACTGATCAAGACATAATCCTGTACACAAACCTGCCAGAACACCGAGTGACAATCCAATACAAGAAAGATAAGACTTTATAGGAGAAGGGATTACTTTGTTGATTAACTCTTGAGCGAGCATGTATTTTAAGAGTAAATAGGATATTTAAATTTTTAGATTTGCCAGAACTCTCACTTTTTAGAAATTTAAAATTTTTCTTAGAAAAATAGTAATCTCTTAATCGTATCCATTGGCTTTTAATAAAGTACGTAATTCATTAGCCTCAAAGTGTCCATTTCCATTTTTATCATAGGGTTTAATTGAACTTGGGAGAGCATAATGGGCTTGAACTTCTCTTGAAATTTGTTGATATTGAGTATTATGATAATTTAGGTAGACATATGAAAAAATATCTATCATTGCTACAAGACTTAGAACAGAGGTAGTAACTAGGGAAGTAACGTATTCTTTGTGCGTTTTAGGATGAATTGTAAAGATTTTCATGTTGTTAAAGATAAAATAAAGTATTTAATTCTTCCGATTAAACGAACTATTATGTTATGCTGGAAGTTTTAAGCGTAAGGAGAAAGTTTTAGCTTGAAGAAGGTGGTAATAAAAACGTAATTTGAGCTCTGAGTCTTGCTTGTGCTTGAGTAATATCCGATTCGATGATTCTTGAAACAGGAAAACTAGAATATTTTGTGCTTGCAAGTTCCATTAATTGAGACAATCCTGTTAAAGTGGTCTCGCCACTTCCTCTAGCAATATTTTGTCGAGTTTCTAGAGGAAGGATTGAAGAATCTAACATAGCCATTAAAGAATAAGCAGTATGAACACTGCTAGAAGCATTGTAAGCAAATTTTATAGCATCGTTGACTTCGTTAGGGTCCATATTGTTTGAGAATAAATACGGTTTATATACTTTTCTATTTTTAATACGAACTATTAGGTTATGCTGGAAGATTTAAGCAAAGGGAGAAAGATTTAGCAATTACAACATCGCATAATCTAATGAATTTTCTGGTTGCTGATAGTACTGGAACTTACCATTAGAATACTGATTTAATCTTACACACAAAGAATCGCCCTTAGATACTTCCAAGTGTTCAAATGTATCTGCCAATACTTGAAGATCTTCTTCGTTTATAGATGCATGAATATTTGGAGGGTATCCTGTTTGTCTTAGCAAGCGGGCTAGATTTACAGTATAGTGCGTTTGAGCCATTCCATGAGATAACCTTCTATTGAAAGCTCTTTCATTTCTTGGAATTCCTTTTGGATTGAATCTATCTGCTAACTCGAAAGATAGTTTTGTTCTTGCTATACCTTTTACTCGCATAGCCTCAGTTAGTTTAATTACAATTTCTTTTCTTAGTTCTTCAACATGCATGAAAAAAGAGATAAAAAAGAATATAAATACTTTTCTATTTTTAACACGAACTATTAGGTTATGCTGGAAGATTTTAGAGATGATTGAAAGATTTAGCTTTGAGGTTTACTATAAAAATCATCATTTTTATACCAAGATTCTGGAACGGAATGGCCTTTTTCTGTTAAAATGTTGAAAATCTCTTTTTGATATTTCTTTGTATGTATCATTCTGTGATGATTTGGACATAAACCCATTAAATTTGTCTCGGAATTGTTGGTTTTATCATGATTTAGATGATGTAAATCGACTAATTTATCAAAACCACAGATAACGTGAAGAGGTTACTTTTTTATATATCTCCGAAGAAATATTATAAATATGCAATTCAGATTCCACCATATATTTTGAAAAAAACAGACCTTAAAGAAGGCGATGAGCTGGACATTGATGTAAATGAATGTATAATTATGATAAAAAAGAGTAAAAATCTTGATTTAGTGAAAGTTAAGCAAAATACGAACTAATATATATTCTCTAGTATGTATAAAACGGCTCACAAGTGTCATTAAACGAACGCTTGAGATTAGAGGGTTTTAGGGTTAATGGGAACTAGTGAAACTAATTTATTAAACTAAGAAGTAAGCTGATTAAAGGCTTTTGATTCCTGCCGATCATCAAAAAATAGAGGTTTTCCTATCCAGTTGGGTTCTATTGAAATTCTAACCCATGCTCCATGCTCTCCTAGAGTATAAGAAGAATGAAATTGCTTACCTGAACAACTTGTACCCTGTAGCCTTACAATTCTTGGTTGATCTGAATGATGTCTCTGTGCTTGTAAATTATTTAATCCAGGGTATATCGTTAAATTAATGAAGTCTAACTCTTGACCTCTAACAATTGTATATTCACTACTTGGTGCTCCATAAAGACATCTGAATTCTCCATCTTTTAGTAAATCTAATGGAGGGATATTTTGTTTCATTTTTTTGAAAAACTTTTGTAGTATTTAATCTTTTTGGTGATAAAAAGATGTGAAAAAGATGTGGTTTTTGGGTGTTTTAAACAGGTGTTTGATGAGATTAATGCGAACTTGGTTGAGAAATATATGCAACTACTTCTCTGCAATAGTTAGATTCTGCAGAGGTTATCGGTCTGTTATAATCGAATGATGCTCCCCTTGAAGAAACGATTCCTTTTACTCTAACCATATTGTGATTTGTACTGTTTGCTGATTTAATAGCGGTAGATGTTTCAAAAAGATTTTTATCTGGAAGTGAAATTTCTCCACGAGATCTACTTTCTGATTTTTCAATTATGGGTATAGTTGGAAAGACTAACATTGATAATCCTAAAATTCCTAATCCTACAAGTTCTTTAATTGGATGATATCCCATGAAAACAGGTGTTTGTGGAGGTTTTTATAGTTTTCGGTGATTAAAAGAGGTGAAAAAGATGAGGTTTTTGGGTGTTTTAAACAGGTGTTTGAGAGGGATTAATACGAACTCGCTAATCTGCCAGGAATACTTATTCTAAATTCGTTCATTCTTCTCACATTTAAAGAAAACATTGCTAAGGAACCACCAATTAAATGCCTTGGTTTTGACTGTGAAACTCTGTCACTTAGTTCTGCTCCATATGTTAACATATTATTAAAAGATACGCTAATAATCGGATCGTTTCTACCAACATCAGAGACTACTTTCGCGAAACAATTCATATATGAGCCATACTCTGCAGAAGCGGGTTCAAGAGATAAGTCCCGAGTCTTTTCGTCGTGTCCTGCTTTAAAGTCCATTAAGGCATCATAAGTTTTTTCTGCAAGCACATCTAAATAATCTCTGTTTACTTCAGGCATAAGTTAGTTGAATTTTATTGATATTTATAGTTTTCGGTGATAAAAAGATGTGAAAAAGATGAGGTTTTTGGGTGTTTTAAACAGGTGTTTGAGAGGGATTAATGCGAACTTAAAATTCCTGTTGAAAGATTTAAGCGAAGAGATAAAGATTTAGCCGATATTTAGAGTCTCAAATGGATTATTTCTAAACTTAGAGACTTCTGGTCTTGGAACATTTAAATTTAGGCCAAATCTGCCTGAATGACTCTCGAGTGTTTTTATGGCCTCTTCGATTTGGTGAACTATAAACTCTGCTTCTAGGTCTTGATTTTTACGATTAACTGAAAAAGTCGCAGCTAGTTGAGATCTTCTATCTAAGTAGGAATGATATAGATTAAGCACCTCTTCAGAGGTCATTCTTCTGACAAACTTTCGGTAGGAGATTCCTAATCCTACTCTCTCGCCTAAATCGATGGCTGCAAGGCCTCTTGCTCCAGTTTCAACTTCACCAGCATAAATAACGACACATGGAATCAGTTCTTTCCTATTTTCAGTACGATAATAAAATCCTTCTTCCATGAAATTGTTTAGGAGAAGTTTGAATAATTCAATTTAAAATAAAAAATTATCAAACAAAATTTC
>JBBSYD010000071.1:0-10615 GCA_038045425.1 Nanobdellota archaeon
GTCTATTCCATATCCGTAGATAAAGCAATGTTATCTTAGAAATGTTCATCTACTGGCAAAATAGAAAGATTTAAATACTTAAACGTAATTATGTTTTTATACAAAATAATGTTAAAACAAAAATGGTAAGCATAACTCTATCGATTCCAGAAGACGTAAAGAAAGAGATGGAGAAGTTTCAAGAGATAAACTGGTCGGGGTTTGTTAGGACAATGATTATAAAAAGGGCAAGAGAACTTGCCTGGAAAGAAGAAATGCTAAAAAAGTTGGATGGAGAGAAGGAATTAGATGAATGGGCTGTGAAAATTTCTAGAGAAAGCAAGAAGGAAAGAATCAAAGAACTTAAAAAAAGAGGTCTTCTTGATGAAATTAGTCCTTGATTCAAATATACTATTCACCTATTTCTGGGGAAAATCAGTATTAGCCGATTTGCTAAATTATAAAAAATTAGATGTTTTATCTCCGGAATTTGCTTTATCAGAAATAAATAAACATGAAGATGAAATTATAAAAAAAACAGGTTTAACTAAAAAAGAATTTAAGGACAGATATCAAGAATTAGTTAGTAAAATAACATTAGTTCAGCTAAAGGATTACGAAGATTATATAAAAGAATTAGCTAGAATATTTAGTCACCTAAACGAAAAGGACAAAGAAGAATTATTTTTAGATATAGACTTCATTGCACTTGCCTTAAAAGAAAATTGTGCACTATGGAGCAATGATTTACTATTAAAAAAACAAAACAAAGTTATAGTATTATCGACAAAAGAAGTATTGTAATTAGTTACCTAGTATAATAAATCCTAGTTTCCTCTTCTGAAACTTTTGCTAATGTAATCTTTTTACCTTTGCTTAAAAAATTTTCATAGCTAGAACTTATAGTGATTATATCTTAAATATTGTGAAAATATAAATTAGACACGTCGCCCACGTTTTCCGCCTTTTACTTTTGGTCCGCCTCTTGCTACCTTAGTAGTGTCGACAATGCTGATTATTTTGAATCCTTCTTTATCTAATGCTTTAACTGCAGAATGCGCTGCTGGACCCATGCTATCGCTTCCAGTTCTTGCTCTCATTCTAACATAAAATCCAGTAATACCAAGGTCCTTAGCCCTTTCTGCTGCCTTTTTAGCAACGAACATTGCAATTGTAGGATCAGATTTAAGTCTAGAGTGCTTGGTAATCATTCCACCAGAAATTCTAGAAATTGTGTTTCCAGATAGGTCCGTCATGTGAACAAGAGTGTTGTTATTAGTTGTATAAATGTAAACTATTCCTAATCTTTCTTCTTTCTTTACTACTTCAGGAGCTGATTCAGTCTTAACTTCTTTCTTTACTACTTCAGAAGGCACTGCTTCAGTTTTAACTTCTGTCTTAACTTCAGATTTTGCTTCATGAGCATGTTCATGTGCGTGTGTTTTGATTTCTTCAGCCATTATTGAGTTACCTCAGTTTTTACTTCTTCCTTCTTTGCTTTTACTGTTGAAGGTTTTAATGTTAATTTAGATTCTTCTGCAACTGGAACGATATAGCTAGGAACACTGCATGCTCTTCCATCAATAAGAATTAACTTGTGTGCGATTAATTGTCTTGCATGCTTCATGGTATTTGCAAATTTCTTTTGCATAGTAATTGTTTGAAGTCTTCTCTTCAAGAGATTTTCTACAGTTAATGCTAAAACATCTGAAATTGAAGAAACTTCTAAACCTAATGCTCTTAATTTAGTGAAAAATAATTCTTGTTCTTCGGTGGGTGCTTTAGACAGGTCCATTGCTCTGTGTCGATAGTATCCTACTTTTGCAATTGTCTTCCAAATTTCTTTTTTATTCTTTAAACCATATAATTCCATCAGAGAATTTTCAGATTTGATTCTAGTTATTTCGAATGCTTTCTTTGGCCTAGAAAAATTCTTATGTTTTCTTATCATGCTTTTGCTCCTTTTTTAGCTTTCTTCATTCCAGATGCTTGAGACTTATTTCTAAAGTGAGAACGAGTTCTCTGTCCTCTTACTGGTTGCTTGCTGGTATGTCTGATACCGATATATGACTTAATTTCCTTAAGTCTCTTGATATCAAATTCTTTCTTCATGTCTAAATCAGTTCCAAAATAATGTTTGGTTTCTCCAGTTTCAGGATCACTTCTTCTGTTCTTTAGAAAATCTGGAAGAGGCATTGTTCTAATAAATTCTTCAATTTTTTGAATTTCAGGTTTAGTTAATTCTACAATCCTTTTATTTCTTGGGAAATTGAGCTTTAAACAAATTGCATTTGCTAATGTCCAGGAAATTCCTTTTATATAAGTTAATCCTACCATTATGGGTCTTGAACCTGGAATGTCGTATGAAAGAATTCTGACAAGCGTTTCGGATTCATCTTGTTCCATAGGATTTCTAGAAACTTTTTCAACTTTCTCAGGCTTATGCTCTTTCTTTGGAGCCTTCTCAACTTTGTCTGTTTTTTCTTTGTCTGCCATTTTATTTAACGAATAGGTTAAATCTCTGGCGTTCCAAAAGCTCTTCTATTAATCTTTTTTCGATTACTTTCTTTGGATCTGGGAGACTTTTTAATCTCGCTCGCATATCCTCAAAAGATTCGAATGGCTTTTGTTCACGCGTTTCGATTATTTCCTTTGTGTGTTTTTTTCCTAAACCTGGAAGAAGCTCCAATTGATGAAGTCGGGTGTTAATAGCTTGAGCAGAATTGAAGAAGTCGATAAATCTCTTCTCCTGCTCCGCAACTAAGCTCTCGACGAACTCTTGAAGTTGGATCTTTGCAGTCTCGGTTAACTTCTCTCGTGGCAATCTGCCTGAGATGAAGTATATCTTATCTCTCTTGTCGGGGCCTATATAAACCTTTTCTTTTGGTTCGAGTGTTATTCCTCGTCTTGGAACTAGTTCCAATAAAATTAAAGTTTTTTCTCCGATGGCTTGAGCTACAGGTTGTCCTCTACCGCCCATAGGATATCCATAGGGTAAGTAATCCAATATAATTGCGTTGTCTTCTTTCTCGTTCATTTTATAGCCTCCTTAATAGTTCTTCACGATTTGAAGAATAGAATTAATTTCTTCCTCTGAAAGACTTACGTCAGAGAATATTTTATTTACATCCTCTGCGTCTCTTGGTAGAAAATCTACTATTTTGACAATGTGAGTTTCTTTCATCTTTACGCTATTAAGTGCTTTTATTTCTGCAGTTAATTTTTGTGCATCTGCTAATTTCAATTTAGAAAATTTCTTGAAATATGCATGAACTGGTTTTTTGGTTTCTCCTTCTTTCTCTTCCTTAAGATATTGTGCAGCTTCTGCTAAATTTAAGGGTTGTAAATTTAATATGGTTGTCATTATTGTGTTACCTCGATTTTCTTAAGGTGAATAGGTTTTAATAAGTATCTTTTTGGCTTATTCAAATCTTTTACTTCTATGTAATATGCTGCTCCTCTTTTCTCAATAACAGTTCCAGTTCTTCCTTGAAGTCGGTGATTATATCCGAAGGGCTCGCTTAGTTCTTGAACTACAGCTACGAAATCTCCTGGTTTAAATTGTTGGAAAAATCTTGAAAAAGATATTTTTCCTCTTGTTCTTGAATTCTTGTGTGATACCATATTTGTTACTAAAAGGGGCAGTTTAAAAAGCTTTCCAAAAGATGATTTTAAACTGCTCGTTTTAGAATGGAGGATATTGGGATTTTGAGTTTAGGAATAGGATTTATGAGGATTGAATGCCTGAATGACATAAACCTTAAAAACTTAAATCTCTCTTAGAAAGCATGACTATAAAGTATAATATTGCACAAATTAAGAATAGGATATTACCAATCCTGAAGGCGAATAGAGTAACGAAAGCAGGCATATTTGGTAGCTATGCAAGGGGAGAGCAGAAAAAAGGAAGCGATGTAGACATTCTAGTTGAGATAAACGATGAGAATATGGATTTTATAGATTTTATTAAGTTAAAAAACCTAATTGAAAAATCACTTAAAAAGAAAATCGATTTGGTAGAATATTCTTGCATTAGACAAGAAATAAAAAAGAGCGTCTTGAGTGATGAAATTCCTATTTTAAGACTGAGAAAATGCTCTTTGCGTAACCTCGGTGACTTTAGCTCTGAGACTGAAAGAACTTTTAGTTCTTGAGGCATTCAAAAACTTTGTTTTTGATGAAGCAAAGGCATTTTCGAGGCTGAGAAGAGATTATCTTCGAGGCCATCAGGAATTTCAATTCCTGAGGTGCTCAAGAACTCAGGACATGCTCAAGGTTAAAACCCTGAATTCTTGACATGAAAAGAGACTACAAATTATATTTGAATGATATTCGTGAGAGTATTAGATACATAGAAAGTTATACTTTGAATATCTCTGAAGAAGAATTTAATAAAAATACTCAACTTCAGGATGCGTTGGCTAGAAGACTTGAGATAATTGGTGAAGCAGTAAGAAATATACCTCGAATTTTGAAAGAAAGAAATATAGAAGTTCCATGGTTTGAAATGGCACAATTTAGAAACTTGACTGCTCATTCTTATTATGAAGTTAGTTTAGGCAGAATCTGGCAAATGATAAAGAAGAGAATCCCAGTTATAAAAGAAGCGATAAATAAGCTTGTTCTTGTTTAATGTTGCTAGGTATAAACTAATATGGCTATTTGAAAGAAGTTTTAAAAGATATTAGAACGCTTTTCTAGGAATAGTTTTTGGGTCTGTAATACTTCCCTGGAATAAATTACCTTCAGATCTGGACTTCTCCATGCTGTCTTTTATTGCTTTGAACATCTTTTCTCCCCAAACTCCAACGCCACATCTTTCACAGAAATCTATAACTGAATCGTCATGAATTTCATTTTTGCAGTAAATACATTTTTTTGCCATTTTTACGCTCTTTTTTATTATAAGATTTTGAGAAATGAAAGGTATTTAAATATTCTTATTGTATGGTAAATAGGATGAAAGGCAATAAAATTAAGTGGTTTAGTGTTGTAGGAATAGGACTAATATTATTTTTAATGATTGGATATTTTATTCCTATTAGTAAAACCAGTGGTGGAAATGAAATTGTCGTCGATAAATTACTAGGAGTTATGATTTTACATAATCCTTTTGTTTTAGGAATTTATTTGCTAGTTGCCATAGTATTAATTTATTTAGGACTTAAAGAAAAGCCAAAAGTGGAGCGAGTTTTGATAATTGGAGGGTTAGTACTAATATTGTTAGTTCTTGGAGGGATAATATTTTGGGGCGATGATAAAGAAATTGTTCCTTTTGTTCCATTGATTAATGAAAATGATATTCAACTTGGAAATAAAAGTAGTGATTTTGTTTTGATTGAGTTTACTGATTTTTCTTGCCCAGTTTGCGGAGCAGCATCGGGAAAAAATGAACAATATGTTCAGATGATAAAAAGTAGAGATGCGAGTTGGGAACCACCGATTCCTAAATTAATTGAAAATTATGTTAAAACTGGAAAAATTAATTATGTAATAAAATATTTTCCCGGGCATGGAAATGGAGCAAATGCACAGTTAGTGGGATGGTGTTTGTATGAACAAGATGAATCAAAATATTTAGAATACCACGATGCTGTTTTTGAAAATCAAGATAAAGTTCAAGATATGGACTTTTTATTTGGAGTGATAGATGAAATTGGAGGAAATAGAAATGAAGTGGAAACTTGTTTTAATTCTGGTAAATTTAATAGTAAATTAAATGAAGATTTACAATATGGATTGAGTGAGGGAGTGCAGGGAACTCCTACTTATTTTGTAGGTAATGAAAAAATTGAAGGGCCATTGAGTTATTCTGAATTTGCTAAGATTATTGAGAAACAAATTTAAAGTCTAATCTTTCCGTTGTCAATCATAACCTGTCTTAGTGATTGATTGAGTAACCTAAGGTCTGCTCTAAGAATGGAAAATGTAGACTGATTTCTAAATAATTGAAGATAAATTATATCATTTCTTGATAACGCTCTAACTGAAGCATTTTCTAATGCTAATCTTTCAGTACAATCTCTCGGCACTTGCATTCTTTGAGCTAAACCTAATTCTTTCCAACCTGAACAAAGAAGATTAAGAAATTGCCAATTAGTTATTTGATTATCCGGTTGAGGAATTAGTAATCCTTTGCTTAATTTAAGTTCATCGTGAAAATAGTCTATTGAGTCTCTTGCATCTTGGTATAAATCTCTATCGGGAGTACTAGAACTTTCGTTTAGTGCATGAAGATGATTGTGAATTCTGAAAAAAAAGTTTTCATAATCTCCGATAGTGAGTGGAGTAGGTAAATCTCCTGACAATCTTCTCTCATTATGAAGAATTATCATGTAATATGACTGTAATGCTAATATTTATAGATTGTGCATTGATAGTTATCTGTTAAAGGTAGTTACAAATTACTCATATCTCAAAGCATCGACAGTATTCAATTTGGATGCTTTGTATGCTGGCCAAATTCCTGAAACTGCTCCTGCAATAAATGCAAATGCTAAACAACCTATGAAAAGATACCAAGGAGTTGCTGCTTGAAGCATGCCAACTCCTAATTTTGTGTTGGCTATGAATTCTATGGTCTTGCTGATTATTGTTCCGATTAGAACTCCTACAATTCCTCCTGATAGACCTAAGAGCCCAGATTCAATTAAGAAGATACTGAGGATATCCGAGTTCTTTGCTCCGACTGCTTTCATTGTTCCTATTTCTTTTGTTCTTTCTATAGTTGAGGCATACATGGTATTTGCAATTCCTATTCCTCCAACTAATAATGAAATTGCGGCAATTCCTAGGAGAAATCCTGTAATTATATTTAGAATTGTAGAGAAACTTGCTAATAATTCTTCTGGAGTTTGGATATTAAAGTCTTTATTTTCTTTTTTCAGATCTCTATGCTTAAGTAATGCTTTTTCTGCTTTTTTTGCAACTTCAACAATATCTGCTGTTGATTCTACTTGAACAAAAATTTCATCTATTCTATCTCCTGATTTGAAAACATATTGAAAGTCTTTAAATTCTATATATGCCATTTTATCGTCGCTAGGATTTCCAAATGATTTTAATATTCCTTGAACTTTGAATTCGTTTCCGTTTAATGTTATTTTATCTCCTACTTTTACTTCTTTTCCAAATACTTTTCCTGTTTTGAATGCATTTCCTAAAACTATTTTTCCAGCTGAATTCTTTAAATCGAATGTTCCCTCTTCTGGTTTGTATTGGTCTACTGATTCAAACATCGCCCCATCATCTCCTGGAATTGATGCAACCTGAATATATTTTTTTACATCTTTGTATTCTATTTCTGCATTTGCAATGGCAAAATAAGTAAGACGTTTTACTCCTGAAACTTTTTCTACTACATCTGCGTCTGCGATTGTGAAACCACCTGAACTTGTGGCTGTGCTTCCTGGACCAGTCATCATCATTATATTAGGAAATATGAAAAACTTATCAGTTCCCAATTGAGAAAATTGTTCTTTTACTGCTCCCTGTAATCCTAGAGATAAACTAATTAAAATGAAAACAGTTGCAATGGAAATAAATATTCCTGCCATGGTAAGCCATGAACGAAGTTTTCTCTTAAGGAGATTTTTAACTGCGAGGTTGAAATAGTCGGCGATCATATTTCCCAACTCCTTGAAACCCTATCAAATGCTCTTTGAATATAGCTCATGTCTAACTTTTCTGTGATTTCATTGACTGATGAATCAAGTTCTCTAAGAATACTCTTTTGTGGAAAAATAGAATTTCGAATAATAATATCTGCTAAAGGATTTCTCTTTCTAAGTTCCGAGATTGATTGAAAAGAATTCATTGATGGAGGATGAATCACATAAATATCATATCCATCAATATTTTGAGGTTTTTTCATAATATCAACCTGAACGTTTAATCCTCTTGATTGAGCAACTGATTCTACTTCGTCTTTTGTTACTTCTCCTAAACATTTATTTGGTTCTAAAACTAATACTTTTATCATTTTGCTTGTCTCCTTCCTGCAATATAATCTAATGCTTGACCAAACATTTTCCCAGTAATCCAGTCATCCCAAACATTTACCGAAGAAGTAATGGAGATTGGAACATTTTGATGCCATGTGTTTCTTGCAATAATATATGCTTGAGGATTATCTCTTCGCAATCTTGGAAATTCATCTAGAGGTCTAATTTGAGTAGTGTGTAGAACATAAATATCATAATTATTAGGTATCTGTGTGTGATCTACTGAATCACTTAATTCTACAGAAACTGGCAAATTCTTAATATCTGCAAGAGACTCTATCTGGCATTTAAATGCACATTCAGGAGTAGATTCAATAATTAATACTTTTATCATTGTCTACTCCCTTGGGAAAGATATTCGATAAATCTTTTTTTAATTAATGCAAAATCATACCATTTGTTACAAATATTACCTAATCCCTCAAATCTTGAATGTGGATAAAGTGTATTTCTTAAAAAAATAAATGCTGAAGGTAAACTTTCTCTTAAATGTTTTATATCCTTAATTCCGACTAAAGATGTGTGAAGAAGATAAAATTGATAATCTAACGGAAGTCGATTTGAATGGTTATGCTTTTCTTGATAGGTAATCTCTTTTGGAATTCCACTGAAGTCTGGACCTTCTAAATTTGATGCAATTAAATCTAATGCCCTCGGATTATCGATGGCTAATACTTTTATCATTGTCTTAGCCCTCCCATTCCAGCAATTTCAATATCTAAATCTTCTTGCACTCTTCCAGTTGCCCAAAGGGGTTTTGTAAATATTCCAAGATTTGTTTTTTCAGTGGAAACAAATCCTCTTCGTTTAAATCCCCTGTGTAATGCAAATCTTGTTGAAGAGACATTTTTCCAAGGACTTTGAGGTATTGCACAAAATATTCCTGGCACTCCGAGTTGTTGAGCTGATTGAGTAAGATAATCTGTTAATCTTCCAGCAAGAAAAGCAGGTAATCTGGGATTAAGAAAAACTTGGTCACAATAAATAGCAGTTTCTGGAACATTAACATTTTGTAAAACTTCGTCTTTAATCTGTCTTCCAACGTGAAAATTGTATGCTATGGTGTATGCTAATAAGTCTTTTCTATTTCCGAATAAACCTACACTTAAATGTCCATGTTCAGATAATTCTAACCTATTTCTAATATCTTCCTGCTCTAAATGATATTCATAAAACCCATATTCTTGTGTTCTTCCTTGTGGTTCCATAACGGATGCTGAACAAAAAGCATCAAAGACTTGTCCTGAATCTTGGGGGGTTAAATGTCTTAGAATCATTTTTCTCCCTCATTTAACCAGTTACATATTGTTTGAACATATTGATATAAATCTGGATGTTCTGTTTCAAGATATGAAAATATGGCATTTGCTCCTGCAATTTGAACATTAGTTGAATGAGGGTGATGTTGGGGATTATTAATTATAAATAACATCCTTGCCCCGTTTCGTATATTAATTATTGTTTCTAAACGAGGGTCTTTATTTTTTGATAACATATCAATTAATGCTTCTGTTCTAATATGAATTCCATATTCTTTAAAAAAAGTATCACTTGCTTCTTTTTGTTTTAATATCTCTTCGGGTAAACTCCTTCTTTCGGCTTCCTCTCTTTTGGCAATTATATATCTGCACATTTCTTCTGCTTCATTGGATAAATATTCAAGATTCCCAGTTACTAAATTAGTCATTTTCATTCTGCCATCTTCTTCAATAATCATTTTCTCAGTGCCTCCACGGGTTTGAGTTTACTGGCTTGGAGGGCGGGAAGGATGCCGAAGCCGATTCCTAGAATGAATGAGAACAAAATTGCTCCGATTATTAAAGTAAAATTAATTTGAGGTGTGAATAACTGAGATTCGAAGTAGGTATTAACTGCTATGGATGCTATGAATGCCATTCCTAGTCCAATTATTACCCCTATAATTCCTCCTACGAGTCCTAAAAGACCAGATTCGATTACGAATATGTATAGAATATCTTTATTTTTTGCTCCAACGGCTTTCATTGTTCCTATTTCTTTTGTTCTTTCAAGTACGGAGGTGTACATTGTGTTTGCAATTCCTAATCCTCCAACTATGAGTGAGATGGCTGCGATTCCTGAAACAATTATGTTAATAATATTTAGAATTGTGTTAATTGCACCTAATGCCTGAAGAGGACTTTGAACAGTGAAGCTTTCTTCTCCTAACTTTTCATGCCTGTCTTGTCTAAATTTTCTTGTTAATTCATCGGCAATATCTTGAAGTTTGTTTTTATCTGAAACTTGAACTGCAATAAAATCATATTGATTATTTAAATCCAATAAAGATTTCATGTCATCTTCAAGCATGAGAATTGCCATATTTACCTGAAATGAACTAGATTTTTTCAGAATTCCTGCTACGATAAAATCCTTGCCTTCTATTTTTATTTTACTTCCTACTCTTATTTGTTTTTTGAATTTATTTTCATCTGTAAAATCATCCCCTAGAACTACTTTTCCCGTGCTAGAATCATCAAGAAGTTTTCCGTCTGCTAAGCCCATGCTAAATTCTTTGTAAATTAATTCTCTTTGATTTTTATCAGAGGGAATACTTGCAGTATAACTATATTTTTGAATAGAATTGTATTTTGGAGTAATTTCGCAACAATCCC
>JBBSYD010000072.1:0-25787 GCA_038045425.1 Nanobdellota archaeon
TGTATATTTAAACTTGTTTATTGACTAGAATTTCTTATTTGGGATGTAGCCCCTACTATCCTAATTTAGTTAAATATTCCTTAACAGCCTGCCAAGCAATTCGAGTCCAGCTATCTGCCTCAATTTCTTTATTTTCAAGCAAAGCATCAATCTCTTCAATCGAATAAAACTTCTCATCTCTTACTTCATCCCCTTCCATTTTTCCCACACTTCCTAAAGTTTCAGCAATCGCAATTATTCCAAGATGAACTTCTCCAACTTCCGTGCTATCATCATTAACAAATCCAATTAAATTAGGAACTGGATATTCTTCCATTTTAACCTCTTCTCTTAACTCCCTCATCAAAGCATCAAAAATAACATCCTCCACTTCCTCTTCCCTATCAATATGCCCACCAACTCCAAAAGAAAACTTATCATGCAATCTCATCTCATGAATTCCGGCCATTTTCTTAAATCGTTTATATCCAAAAATCTGTTTCGTCTGAGGATTAACAATAACCACATAAGGAATAA
The DNA here is from genome assembly GCA_038045425.1 of Nanobdellota archaeon. GTDB lineage: Archaea > Nanobdellota > Nanobdellia > Pacearchaeales > GW2011-AR1 > SICV01. Next base: position 517 of record JBBSYD010000072.1, read on the forward strand.
TTTGTTTAAAATCTGGATTAATTTCTAAATCCTCATTTCTTAATTGATATTCACAATTATCCATAATCAAATCAAGAAAATTATCATTCATTTCAATAAAACCCTGAAATGCCTTTTCTTTGAACAACGTTTTTCTCTTAACCACCAAAACCTCTTTTACCATAATTAAAAACTAAAATTCAATTATATAAATATTTATATAACCTCTAGCTAAACAAATCTCATGTCCCTCTTTTCAAGACAAGAACTTCTAGATGCTCTATCAATCAAGGGAAGAATAAATTATCTAGTTACAAATGGATTAGGATATCAAACTCACACTAATTTTATTCAAGGAAGAGAGAATAAATTAGGATTTTTTGCAAGATATTTCTCTAGACATACTTCAGAAGACAAAGTAAAAAATTCTCCAGAAGGACTTCAAGCTCACCTGTATGAACTTGAAAAAAAGGATGATGAACTAAGTCTAGAAATATTAACTAGCATTCTAGAAATAACTCCAATAACACGCACGTCAATAAGTGGAATAATATTTAAATTGCTTCATAGAAAAGGCGCAAAAGAAAGTTTATTTTCACATAGCCGAGATAGAGCAGTAGAACAAGTAGGACTTCAAAATTTGCTAGATAAACTATTAGAAACTACTGAAACAATCACCTCTCAAAGTTATTTATATCGTGATAAAAGAAGTATATAACTTATTTCTCCAAGAATAAAAAAGTTCTTTGAACTAAATTAGTATAGGAGTTCTATAGTAGTTCTTAAAACTCCTAGAAGGTTTCTTTCTAAGAAAACTTGTAGTTCTAATCTTTCATCTCAATCTTAATTTGAACGCTTCTAGGAATTTGCAACTTCATAATTGGATGTAAAATTCTATCTTCAGCAGGAATATCAATAACTCTTCTATGAACTCTCATTTCAAATTTATCAAAAGTAGCAGTTCCAGAACCATTTGGAGCTTTTCTAGTAGTTACCTTAAGCTTTCTAGTTGGAATTGGAATTGGTCCTCTCATTACAACTCCTGCTCTATCAGTAATCTCTTTAATATGCGCAATTACAGGATTCAATGCATTTATGTCAATGCTTGCCAATTTTATTCTAACTTTTGCCATACTATCTCCATAGAAAATTGGTTTTTAAACGTTACTACAATCCCAAATTATATTAATATTATGAGTGGGCTGATCTGGTGTGAGTATTTTTCACAATAGCACACAAATCATCAATCTAGATAGTAGCTACTTCAACAGGAGTAGTGACTGGCAATCTTCCCTTACAATAAACATAAAGTTCACCGCAACTGTCTCCTGCAAGGGCATAACCTTTTTCCCATACTTTCAATCTTTCTTCTGCATGAGATATATGCTCATCTCTTCTACAGAAATACGGATGGGGTTTTGTTAAAAGCAATCGCGCCAAAAGCCACGCATCCTCGCCTACGCTTTCTATTGCAGAATCCCTAGCAGTTTCGTTTATTAGATAAAGAGTATCGTTATGCAACTGCACGAGCATATTACAAAACGTGAGTCTAACTTCCATGGTCAATCCTCCATGTGTTTTGTTTGGAACTATATCATTCTCGGCCACAGATTCAGCTCTACCAAAAAGCTTTCTATCCCACTCCCAGTCTGCGACTAAAGGTCTCATCCCTTCTTGTGCAGTATAGCATGCAGCCCAACCAACATTTGAAATGAAATCATCTCCAAAAAGCACACAATCCTGTACGGCTATCGACCTAGATATATTTTGAAGATACGGTTGATTCTTTTTTTCCTGCCTTATATCAACATCGTCTAATTCTTCCTTAGCTAGACGCCACGCATCTCCCCAAGTTGGAGCATAAAACATTTTCCATTCGGTATTCGGTCTTCCATCCGGCTTGAGATAATTTATTCGCCCTAGGCGATTAACTAGCTCCTTAAGAGCCAAATTATCAGAAGCAGATAGCCGTTTCTGCGACATCTCTGTCAAACTTGTTTCTTCCATTATTCTTAACCCTGCCTAAATAGTTTATTAAATATTATTAGCTTACAAAATACACACCAAAATAACCCAAATAATTCTATTTTATTTGTCCTGTCTTTATTATTAGTTACATAAAAAAAGTGGGCTGACAGGAAGGGAGTAAATTTCACACTTATATGAAAGAAATAAATAATCACTTGATTGTTTGCAAAAGGTTAAAAAGACATTGTCTTTAGTAATAATATGAAAAAGCTTACTCTGATTATTGCTTTGCTTTTTGTATTTACTGTTGTACCTGCTGTCTTGGCTGAAGAGAATATGACTACAAATTCTACACAAACCTGTGAGGAAAAGGCAACTTATACATGCATAACTCATGAAGGTCGTCCTGCAATATTAATAGAAAAAATTCTTTCCAATTGTGATAAAGAAAGCTCAGGGCAATGGTGCGATTATGATTGCGAAAATGGGGCATGTATTAATCCCCCAACTCTCAAAGAACAAGTAAAATGTGTATTTGATAACTCTGGGGACATTCAAAAATGTTATACTGATGATGGTAAATTTGTATGTTCTGGAACAGGAACATGCAACACCGATATTTCAGGAGATAAGGGCAGGAAGCTGACATGGAAAAGTTCTTGCGGAGGATATGCTTACACAGTGATAGATGGTGAAAATGAAGATGTAGAATTTAAATGCACTAAAACTAATGAAACTCCAACCGCTCCTATACCTACAGTTACTCCCACAACTACGCCTGCAACTACTACAAAAGGGATAGCAAAAGAACAGATTAAGTGCTTATTTAGAAATGCGACAACAGAACAGAAATGTTATACTGCTGAGGAAAATTCTAGATTTTATTGTATTGGTGGCGATGTTTGTTTAGTAGATGTAAACGGCGACTATGGGGAGAAACTTACCTGGAAAAGCACTTGTGGAGGATATGGCTATACTATTACTGACGGATACAGTGATTATATAGAATTTAACTGTATACCTGAAGGAGATGCTACAAAGGAAGCAATTGGTGGCAGGGGATTTATGAATGCTTATTGGCAGTGTTACAATGGAGAAGAACAAAAACAAGGAAGTGAATCTTCTTGTAAATCTTCAGAAAAATGGCAAAGTTATGCAAAAGAGTTTTGTCAAAATAAATGTTATAAAGATCAAAGCAAATGCGGGGTAAACTCGTTCAGCATAACAGGGGAGTGTTACACTGATTCTGAACCTGTTATTATCTTTCCTGTTACTACCATTCCAGCCACTAATGAAGAGGAGAAAAATAATTCCAAAATCGAAGAGACTCTTATTTGCAAGGATTCATGCCCTCTTGATGAAAAATGCTATCCTTTTGGTTATAGGAAAGCAAATAGATTCTGTTCTGATAATGGTGCATTTGTAGAGCAATTAGAAGGAAGTAAAAATTGTGAAAATAACTTTGAATGCGGAAGTAATGTATGTGTCAATAATCAATGCGTAAGTCAGGGCCTAATAGACAAAATTCTTACTTGGTTTAGTAGATTGTTCAACAGCAAATAACTATTAGTTTATTTTATTCTACCCCAATTCTCACTTACTTATTCAGCCCACAAATAACAAAAATTATGAGTGGGCTGACAGCGCCGCGTGCCATCAGCCCGTTCATCTCAGCCATAGGTGAGATGAATATGATTAGAAAATGGATTTTATAGGATATAAAAATCTATCTTATCTGTGAATAATATAATAGTTATTTAGTTTAACTTAAACAATACCTTTTTATAAAAAATTACTTCTTACCTAAGTAACCCATTTCTGTCCAATTTCTTTCACTTGCTAAGGCAACATTATCAACTAGAACCTCGACACTTCCAAGAGCCTCTCTTCCCTTTCTTAAAACGCCGTGCAATGTAGGCATTCCTTCATTATAACGTACTACCAATACATTTAGAGGATAAACAGAATCTTTTAATCTTCGAACTCGAGGATTGTGTGCATGAGTAAAATAACCTTGACCAACTAGTCTGACTTCATCTACAAATTCAGTTTTTTCTCTTTTCTCAAAAATTATTAAATTGTTGGCTTTCCCACGAACATTAGCAAGATGTACTTCTACTGTTTTGTTCTCAAGATAATATAAACGTGGAGATGTGGATTTAGTCATCCTTTAAAGTATAATTAGCACTTTTTAAATATAATTATCAAACAGACTCAACAAGTTAATGCTCTAAGGAGCAACTCAGTATAAATATCCAATTCAATAATACAAATACTCGACCCATAAAATATTATCGGCAAATAAATCATCTTCAAATCGAACATCAGATAATAACGTTAGTCATATTTGACTCATTTATACTTTATATACTAAAAATTAATAAATAAACCCTATAAAAAGTTATAGTTTTAATTAAATATTTCTACCTCAGTTTAATTACTTGAAACTTACCTGACTCATTAACATTTTTGAATGAACCTTGAGGGACCATCCAGTCCCCGTTATAGTCTACGCCATCCTCTGATGTTCCAAGATAGCTAATTGGAATTTGATGAAATCCTATTAGATACCATGACATTGATTTAGTGTATACCTTTTTGAATTCGATAGATTTAGGTGTTATAATCCCTTGAGAAAGCTGAGCTATAAGTCCTGCCTCAATAACTAATCCTTCTAAAATTCCTTCATCTAATCGCGCAACCTCTATTTCATTTTGCCCAATAACGAATGGGGTGAATCTCCTCAATTCTTGTCTTTTATAAATGTCTTCAGAATATCTGCCTTCAAGTGTGACAGTTAAACCTATCTTTTGGGCGTAACTTCTTGCAAAATCTAAAAAAAGGTTTTGCATGAGCTCGGAGTTCTCAATGGCAACAATTTGTTTTTCTTTTGGATCAATCATAAAATTAGAGGTTAACCCTTACTTTTTAAGGATTATTGTAATAAAGGTTAACGAGAAGATATTTAAAACCACAATACCTAAATAAAAAATGGATGGTGTATTAGTTTCTATAAGTATAATCATAGGTATTTCTGCAATTCTTGCTATCGTCGCCAGAGCAATAAAACAGCCTCCTATGATTGGATATCTTATCGCAGGAGTTCTTGTGGGTCCATTTGCATTCAATTTAATAAATCCAGACTCCTCTCAGATAATTACAATATTTGCGCACATAGGAATTGCCCTTCTTCTTTTTATCGTCGGTTTAAGTTTAGACTTCAGAGTACTAAAGGAGATGGGAAGAGTAGCAATTCTTGCTGGAGTTGTTCAGGTATTATTAACTGCAATTGTAGGATATTTTATAGTCCTTCAATTAGGATTTTCAATAACTTCTGCCGTATATATTGGACTTGCACTCTCATTCTCATCTACAGTAGTAGTAGTTAAAATTCTTTCAGACAAAAAAGAAATAGACACTCTCCATGGAAGAATTGCTCTAGGAATTTTAATCATTCAAGATTTTATTGCCGCATTAGCATTGATGACAATTCCAATTATTCAAGAAAATTCTGGCATGAATGCAATATACTCAAAAGTAGGATTAGCCATGGCATTAATTGTAGGAGTAATATTAATTTCAGTTTTCGTAATTCAAAGATTCCTTAATTATCTTGCAAGAAATCAAGAAGCACTATTTCTATTCGGAATTGCCTGGGCATTAACTCTAGCAGCACTATTTGATTCATTAGGATTCTCTCTAGAGATAGGCGCATTGATGGCAGGAATATCTTTAGCATCAAGCAAGTATACCTTAGAACTTGGAGGAAAAATAAAACCTCTAAGAGATTTCTTCATCGTCCTATTCTTCATATTCCTTGGAAGTCAACTCTCTCCCCCTATAACATCTATAATGATAAAAAATGCTCTAATTCTATCAGCATTTGTAATTATTGGTAAACCTCTAATTGTTATGATTATCCTAAAATTATTTGGATATAAGAAAAGAGTAAACTTCTTCGCAGGAGTAAGTTTAGCCCAAGTAAGTGAATTCTCACTTATCCTCTTGCTAGTAGGATTTAATTTAGGGCAAATATCTCAAGAAAATATGAGCTTATTAGTATTAATCTCTATATTTACAATAGGAATAAGCAGCTACTTCCTTTATTATGCAAATAGAATATTTAACAAATGCTCATTTATGCTAAATATCTTTGAAGGAAACAAAGAAGAAGGTATGCTCTCCAAAAAAGAAGAATTTGATGTAATTCTATTTGGTTATCATAGAATAGGATACAAACTTCTTAAAACATTAAAACAAATGAAAGCAAAAGTTCTAGTTGTAGACTATAATCCTAAAGTTATTCTTCAACTTTCCAAAGAAAAAATAAATTGTGTTTATGGTGATGCCTGCGACCCTGAATTTCTAAGAGAAATAGAATTAGAAAAAGCAAAGCTAGTAATCTCCACAGTTACAGACGAAGAATCCAACCTAACCATTGAAGATTATCTTAAGTATACAAATTCGGAAGCAGTATTCATTGCAACAGCAGAACAACCTCGTCAAGCCATGGACTTATATGAAAAAGGAATTGATTATGTTATTGTCCCTCATCATCTCGGAGGAGACCTATTTTCCACAATTGTAAAAGCATTCAAAACCGAGAAAGCCAAGTACCATGATTTAGGCAAGCAACATTACCACGAACTGAAAAAGGCAAAAGATAGTTCTAGCTTCTGATAAACTGGCATAAACAAGTTTTATAAACTGGCGGCTCCTTAATAAAATATGAATAAATTTGCGATTATTGAACCTATAAATATGATAATGGCATGCGTTACCTTATTGGGTGCAATTTTAATTTTAATTGGAAAAGGAGATTACGGATTAATCGCTTTAATAATCGCTACATTATTTGAAGCAATGGCTAGGGTCATGAAATGATAGAACAAACAAACTTAATATTTGGAATTGCAATAATTATCTTAAATCTTATTCCCTTTTTCACTAATCAAAAATATTTTAAAATAACTGTCCCATTATCCCTGTTAATTGGAGCAATAAAAGTTCTATTTATGTCTTAACTACAGAGAATTCTGATAATCGTGTCATTCTTCCGTAGAATTCTCTGGACAGGGAACTCTGTACATAACATTATATAACCAATAGAGTTCCCTGTAAAATTAAATTACTCAAGAAGACTCAGGAAGAGATAACTCATGTCTTGAAACAATTACGGTTGCACTAGATAATCCCATAAATACATTACTCTTTTGAACAGAACGATAATACTCTAGCGCATTAACATGATAACTTCCCTTCGCATTCAACCTAGGAATTTCTCTAGTTCCAATCAATACCCAATTGTCTAATGTAAGCCCTGCATTTTCCCTCCCGATATAAGTAATACCGTTAACGCAGTCCAATGCAACTAATTTCTTATCAGCCATAAAAGTCAATCAAAAGTGATAGTTAATAAATATTTATATTATTAAAACATGCTATTCAGCGTATCACAAAAACCTTATAAAACCTATTTAACATACATAAACATGATAGACATCAAACTAATTCGTGAAAATCCTGAAATAGTTGAAAACAACATAAAAAAGAAAGGACAATTACAAAAACTCCCATTCGTAGCTAAAATAAAGAAACTAGATGAAGAATGGCGTGCTCTCAAAGGTAAATCAGATTCTCTAAGAGCAGATAGAAATACCGTATCCAAACAAATAAGTGAAGCCAAAAAGGCAGGAAAAGACGCTAAAGCACTTCTTAAGAGGGCCCAAGACATCCCAGACGAAATCGCCAAGATAGAAAAAGAAATGGAAGTCATTGAAGCTGAAATAATTTCCATGCAAAAACAACTTCCTAACATAATGTGGTCTGGAGTTCCAAAAGGAAAAGATGGAAGTGAAAATCAAGAAATTAAAAAAGTTGGAAAAATACCAAAATTCAATTTTGAAGTAAAATCACACGTAGAATTAGCAGAAAAACTAGGAATAGTAGATTTTGATGCTTCAGCAAAAGTCTCAGGAAATGGATTCTATTATCTTAAAGGAGAATTAGCATTGCTTAATCAAGCACTCATTAGATTCGCAATAGATACCATGAACGCTAAAGGATATACCTACATTGAACCTCCATTAATGCTTCATGAAAAAGAAATATTTGCATCCATGGACAAAGCAGCAATTGAACAATCCGTTTATTCTATTAAAGACGAAGACTTACACCTAATTGGAACCTCAGAACAATCCGTTCTCTCCTTACATAAAGAACAAACAATTGGAGAATGGGAATTACCTAAAAAATATTTTGCATACTCTATGTGTTTCAGAAAAGAAGTTGGAGCTCACGGAATAAATGAAAAAGGTTTATGGAGAACTCATCAATTCAATAAAGTAGAACAATTTGTATTCTGCAAACCAGAAGAATCTGAAAAAATATATGATGAATTAATGCAAAATTCAGAAGACATCCTACAAAAACTAGAACTTCCATTTAGAATCATAGAAATTTGCACTGGAGATTTAGCAGATTGGAAATTCCGTTCTGCAGATTTTGAAGTCTGGCGCCCAACACTAAATGAATACGGAGAAATAATGTCCTTATCAAATTGCACAGACTACCAAGCCCGTAAACTTAATATTAAATGTCTTGACAAAGAAGGAAACAAAAGAGTAGTCCACACTCTAAACAACACTGCCCTAGCAACATCCAGAATCCTAGTGGCCATTTTAGAAAACAATCAACAAGCCGATGGCTCAATCAAAATACCTCAAGCTCTTTGGAAATACACTGGCTTCAAAGAAATAAAAGCAAAATCTAATAAAAAAGAATACACTAAAGAAGAAAAATTAGAATTTGCAAAAAAAGAAAACAAAAAAGGAAAGAAGAAATAATCTACCTTATCCGAAAGCTATAAAACCCCCAATTCTAGCAGAAAAGTATGCAATATTTATTTACACCTAAAGAATTAGAAGTAATTAAAAGTATGAAAGTTCCTGGCTTTGGAGCATATCTTCAAGGCGTATGGTTTGATAAATCAGATATGGACCGAAGTCTTCAAGAAGGAAAACTACCTTCAAAAGAAAGTTTAATAGAGATTACTGAAAAGATGGAAGATCGATACTTTAAGTTTGATCATAAATATAATTTTACTCTTCCTAGACAACCAGTAAACCCTCTAAAACAAGAACAAGTCCTGTGGGAAAGATTATCTCCTAGAATAGAAGTATTTGTAAAAGGAGCAAGCAGAGTAATAGAAAGATATGATGGAACAAATCCTCAAAATTTGGAAACTGCTAAAAGAATAATTAATTTATGGTGGAATATTCATCAGGAATGGAATAGATTATCTAACTCATATAGACCAAAAATAGAAGAATGTTACAGAGAATCTGGTAGAGCAATTATGAAGTAAATGGAATTAGTTCTTAATTCTATGAATAGCTAAAAGAAAAAAATATTATCTATAAATAATCCAATCATCCAAAGTTCCATCTTTTTTATGACGAGTATCTACTCCAAAATCTCCAACATAAACCAATTTAGCCATTAATTTAGATGCTTCCCACAATTCTTGATTTGGAAAATTAGTTTCTCCCAAACTTCTAACGCTTACCTTTCTAGTTAATCTTCTTTCCATTTGAGAATACTGCTCCCTAAATCTCCGAAAATGTGCTTTAGTTCTATACACTTCTTTACCTGTAAAACAATCAGAACAAAAGTGAAGATAAAAATTATTTTGATTTTCTATAAATTTCTCAAGTGTAGAATAAACTTTTTGGGGAACAATTTCTGGATTTTGACTTTCAGCCATAAAAATAGCTTTCTAACCAACTTTTAAAACTTGTTCTACCTATGTTTATCAAGAGTTTCACGACTTAATAACCATTTATCAATCGTCCCCCTAGAAATGCCCGCCCAAGGAGCTTCAAAATACCATTTTTCTCCATTATTCCAAGGTAAATCTTTTTCTTCTACTGGCTCATAGAATCCTAATTGTTCAAATTGAAATCTTTGTCTTGGAAGTTGCTTCCAAAAACCTTCATACTTGTAAACTAAATCCCCTGCAACAAATTCCATAAGTCCTTTTTTCCAGAAACTCCCATTACTCCTCTAACAAAGATATAATGCTCAAGTCTTGAAACTCCTTCCCCCTCTTTTACCAATTCAGCAATAGGCTTAGAATATTTTCCAGCCATATTTTTAATTGCCAATTGTGTTAAAGTATTCATAACATAAAGATAGTTTTATCCTATTTAATATTTATTATAGTCAAGTAAACAAAAAGAAATAACTATAACTTCCTCATTTCCATCCATTCAACAAACCTCTTCAACAATCCTGGTAGAAAGCCAGCCCAAACAAACTTCCCGTATTCAAAAACTCCATCATTCTTTCCTAAACTAATTATTATAGGATTTGTCTTAGAAATATAAGATTTCAACTGCTTCCCATTTTCAATAGCAACAATATTATCTGCGACAATTTCTGCCTGTTTAATAGCATTCTGTGCCATTTTTTCTCCAAGAGTATCTGCAACATCTCCCGCAGAGAATATATTAGGATGCATGTATGTTTGCAAATAATTATTTACTGATATAAATTCCGTATCAGATAATATTTCAGAGAAACTGCCTTCCAAAAATGCAAAATTTGGTTTTATCCCAGTACAAATAAAAGTCATCTCCTCATCCTTCTTATTTTCTTTTCCATATTTATCCAAAACAATTTCCACGCCTTTCTCAACTAAGAATTTAGTAACATAACCTGAAGTTTTCAAACTATGTTTATTGCATAATCTATCTTTAGAATGATAAAGAGTAACTTTCTTATCAGGATATTTACATATAATCTCTGCTGCCAATTCCACTCCTGCAAGTCCTCCTCCTATTACATGTACTTTCTTTGCTTTTTTCAACTTCTCATGGCTCTTTACAAGATTTTTAGCCCTATTAACCAATATTGAATCCCTATCTTTTATAGGACTTCCATAATGAGAACCAGAAGTAATTACCAAATAATCAAAAGATATCTTTTTTTTATTTATAACAACATAATCATCAAATACTCCTCCAACATTTCCTAAAATAAACTCCACATTTTTCAAATAGGTTTTATGCAAAACTTGAATGCATTTAGAATGTTCAGGTTCTACTAATGTTCTTAAAATTCCAGGAGTAAATTCAAAATATTCTTTATTATCAATTAAAGTTACCTTAAAATCTTTATTACCTGAAAGTTTCCTAGCAACCTTGCTTCCAGCAAACCCTCCACCAATAATCACCACGTTTTTCATAAAATAAATAGAAAAAAACAAAATATAAACTTATTCTTCTTTGTCAATAGCCCAGATTCCTGGTCCTTTTGCAAGAATAGCTAAGAAAGCTAAGAAAAACATCAAAGCTAATTCTCCTCCATTTGCCCAAGGCCATATTCCTCCTTTAGGAACATGCATTACCACCCAAGCACCAATCATATTGAGTGCTCCCAATAAAGCAGCATATCTAGTAAATAGTCCCAATACTAAAAGTATTCCTACAACTACTTCTATAACTCCTGCCAATCCCATTAAACTCATGAGAGTAACTGTTCCCTTAGATCCGAACCATCCGAATAGTTTACTTGCTCCATGTGTAAAGAACAATAATCCTACAACTATTCTAAAAACTGCATAGAATGATTCTGAATTCTTATCAAAAAACTTATTCATATATTATCCCTCCTTTCAATTTCATAAATCTATTTATCCCAAATTCTTATTTAAAGCTTATTAATGATACTTCTATCTAAAACTTCCCCTGTTGCAACTTCCTCGCACTATCCAAAACCCTAATATCTGGAGAGAGAAGATAAACATGATCCTCTTTGCTTCTCAATCCCCTGAATATTCTCTGTAAAAATTCACGTCTAGCTTTATCTCTATAAAAATCCCAATATGCTTCAGGATGAGTCTTCTGAAGAATTTTCCAAAATGTTCCCTGAACATTAGGATTAGGATACTTTGTAAATATAATAGAATTACAAGTCTCCCCAGGAAAATCCACTCCCCTAGAACATTTAGTAGAAAATAAAACATCGCTCAATCTATTCTTAAAATCAGAAATTAATTTTCCAGTCTTATCCATTCCCTGTAAACTCAACAACCTCTCTCTAGACATTATTCTTCTAAGCCCATAACTCATAATCTCTCCCTCCGTAGGCAAATCATCATAGGCATTTACATGAACTAGAGTAGGTTTCTTTGCCCTAGACAAACATTCATCAAACGCCAAAAGATAATCTTTCCTAGTAACTTGCCCAGACGAAAAATTAGAATATTTACAATCTTTCTCTTTTCCAGTTAAATGAAGCTCAAGATTGCCTTGCATTCCAACTTCCGCTTCAACAAATGCAAAATCATCAACTCCGAATATTTTCTTTAAAACGTCTCTTGAATGTAAAGTTCCAGACATAAAAACAACAGCATCTAATTTGTTCATCATTTCTTTAAATTTCTCAGATAAATTAGTTGTAACAATAGAACAAAACAAATCATTCTCTCTCTTAGAAAATATAACATAAGTATCATCCATCATAGTAGAAAATATCTCTGCAACTTCCATGCCCTTATTGGAATAATTCAATTCATCAGTCAATATCTCTGCATGCAATTCGCTACTAGACAAAAATAATTTGAATACCTTAGCCAAATTAGTTTCGTTTATTTTGAAAATCTTTTTTTCATCTACTCCCAAAGCTCGTTTATTCTTAGCTTCCAATCCAAGAAGTTCAATTAATTCATCTCTAACAACCTGCGCCTCTGGATGATCTGGCCTTAAAACTCCCAAAGAATTTTCCAACCTAGTTAAATTCAAATCCTCCTGTGAAGAAAAACTATCAAGAAATTCATCAGCTTCATCTATTATATCGACATTAGTCCACGGTTTCCTATCCAATGCAACTTCAATTTTATATTTAGCAGAATTGAAGATTAGAACATCTGCACTAAGATAAGCGAGATACTGATCATAATAAGAACATCCCTCTTTTCTATGATAAAATATAAAATTTCTTCCCTGTAAACCTTTATACTTTTTTTTCTTTGCATCCTTAATAGGCAATTCATAATCATCGGGAACAATTGGGCTCCAATATGGATTAGAAGGAGCAATAGAAATTCTTTTCAGCTTTTTAATATCTGGAAAATCTTTATTCTTTATATATGGATTCTGCTCATAAAACTCCCTAATAAATGATTCATTCTTTTCTGCAATCTTAATAGTGTCTGGTAAAAATGGATCAGCACAATTTGATCCTGGCTTTATCAAAGAATCGTGATTCTCCCTCCCAGTTATCATGGCAATACTCATTTTCTTTCCATTTTCCTTAACAACATACTTCTTGGAGGTATAATCTTCCTCGTATTGTCTCTGTAAACCCTTAACAGGCACAACTAAACTAGCTCTTCCTAATTTACGAGCAATATTTAATGCAATCGCCGACTTGCCGGTTCCACAAGCTCCATGAATAAATATCATTTTCTTTCCATTTTTAATATTATCGACAACTTCTTTTACCACATCTTCCTGTGTCTTTCCATTTGAAAATTTAAGTGGAGCCAATTTAATTTCAGAATCAAATAAACTCCAATATCCTTCATCTTTTATAGGATTAAAATATCCATCATCTTTCAAAAATCCAAGCGAATCAGAAGTCCTTAATGTTTCATCTGGAATAAACCCTTCCTTTTCCTCTTCTTCCTCTTGCCAATCATCAAACTTATTCAAACTTCCATTCTTCTCTTTATAATATGAATTTCTAGGACTAGAATTGACTTTAACCATATCTCCATTATCCGACGCAATTCCAATTAATTTGCCTTGCCCATCAAACCTCATCTTTGACATAAAACAAAATCAAATTCCTGTCTTTAAAAGAATATCTGTTATAAAATTACTTTCTGCTCACAGAAATAGAATTACTTCCATTATCTATTCCAATTCTATTAGGAACAATATTTCTTATTGCCGCATCCAATGTAGCAATATAATTTCCATCTTTTCCCAAAATTATAAGCCCCTCGTCTACTTTTCCCTTAGGCAATTTCATTTTCTCAACCTTTCCTTTCTCAAACATCTCCAAAGCAATATCAATAGCAATTCTTTCATCAGGAACAACATCTTTTCTAATATCCTTCATCTCTTCCATTACTTCTCTAGGCACAACCACCCTAAATCCTTGTTTTTCAAGTTCAGAAATAAAATCAATCTTTCTTCTCACACATGCAATAACAAAATTAGTATCTAAAATCGCCTTCATCACATTTCAATAGTCTAAAGAGTTTATTAATGTTATGAATTACTCATTATATAATCGTTTATTTATTTTTCTAGACGCCCAAGTACCTAAAAATATACCTAATCCAATGATATACGGACTAGGACTAGAACAATATTCTCCCAAAGACGTAGAAATAGATTTCTTCTGATTAAACTCAAATGAATAATTTCCAGGTATACTTCACGCTTGCAAACTTCCTGCTAAAAAAACACTCAAAGCAATTCCCTCAAGCCTATTCATATAAATACATAATCTGGGAGAATATAAATATTGTTATCCTGAACATTTATATATTCCTACTAATTAATATTATCATGTTAGAGGTGAATCATTTAGTCTCAGTTCTCGAAGCAACAAAAAAAGCACTCAATGAAAAAGATTCCTTAGCACTAAAAGAGTTATCTAATCAGCACATTCACTGCGCCACTCTTGACCAAGGCCCAGGAGATATTCTCACAACAGTTATAGTTTATACTTTAAGTAAACTAGTAGAAAGAAGAGACTATGAAAAAATGAAACAATGGAATAACTTTGAAATAAAATTTAATGGATTCATAGATCTAGCAATAAAAGCACTAAAAGAAAATAACGAAAAAGCATTTACAGAGCATATAACCAGAATAAGAAATTCGCTAATGGGTATTTCTGGAAATCTAAAACCCTACATAGAAGAGGTTATAAGAAAAGCATCGATAAATAAAGCATCTAAAATTTACGAACACGGAATCTCCCTAGGACAAACAGCTCAAATACTGGGAATAACTCCCTGGGAACTATCCGAATATTCTGGACAAAGAGGAGACGATTTTGGATTTAACATTTCAATAGATGTTAAAAAAAGAATAAAAACAGCAATGGAGTTTTTCTCATGAAAGTCCTAATTCTAGATTCCGGCCCAATAATAAATTTCTCCATGAATGGACTACTTTATCTATTTGAAAAAATAAAAAAAGAATTGGGAGTTAAAATTCTAATCACTCCTCAAGTAAAAGAGGAGGTTGTAAACAATCCGTTAAAAGTAAAAAGATTTGAATTCGAAGCATTACAAATTCAATCTCTTATAGAAAAAGGAATACTAGAATTACCTGCATCAATAGATGTTTCAGATAAAGTTTTAGAAGAAGAAACTAACGCAATCCTTGACAAAGCAAATCACTTTCTTCAAGCAAAAGGAAAGTGGATTAAAATTGTAAGTCCTGGAGAAATGTCTTGTTTAGCACTAAGTGATGAATGCACTAGAAAGGGAATAGCGAATATTATAGGAGTTGATGAAAGAACCACACGACTTCTTGCAGAAAAACCTGAAAACTTAGAACAATTAATGTCCGAACGACTTCATCAAAGAGTCCAATTAGTCGCACCAGATTACAAAATATTTTCAAAATATAAATTTGTTCGTTCTTCAGAACTGGTTTTCGTAGCATATAAGAAAAATCTTATGAATGTTGCAGGAAATAAAATTCTCGAAGCAGCACTCTATGCAACAAAATTCAAAGGTGCAGCAATTTCATTCGAAGAAATTGATGAAATGAAAAAGCTCTAATCATAACCTATAAATACCCTCATTTTCAGGTAAAAATGTCGGGGCAATGATTCCAAAGACAGCGCCTCGACTTTTTATTTTAATATTCAAAACCTTCTAAGTCAACTTCTTTCCCTTATCGTAAATATAATTGGCCCCAAAACCTAGTCCTCCCCCTATAACACTTCCCACTAAAAATGAAAACTTTGGTCCAAATCCGAGTAAATCCATCATTCCCCATTGAACTCCTGCTCCAAGTGTGGTCACAACCGTTCCAAGCATGTTTCCTTTAAATTTATTACCAATATCTCTCTTCAAACTCTGATTACCTTCATGATTATATCTCTCCCTATGCATAGCCCAATAGGATAAAACACTAGTAGCATAATAAACTTCAGTCTTAAACAAAAAAGAAAGAACCGAATTTACCGCAGGCCCGATATCTGCCCCGGCAATATAATGAGTATAAGCCATCCCGGCAACATAACTAATTGCAGTAGGAATTAGCATAGATGAACCCCATTTAGTCAAATTAGTAACCTTATCCTCGTGTTCTCTGCCCTTGTAAGCCATTGAAATAAGTCAAATCATAAGATTAAAAAGATTGCTGTAAAAGTAAGATTATATAAAATGGACCCAGGAGGAGTTGAACCCCCATCAGTCGCTTGCTCCAAAATTTCTGGAGGCGACCAGATTAACCGTTATCCTATGGATCCGTATAACGTAATTCTCAAGAAACTCCCTATTTTAAGCTTTACTACCCAAAAGCAAAAACATTTATAAACAAAATTATCGTCAATAAGGTATGCCAAAAAAGAGTAGTGAAAGTAAAGTTGCTAATCATAGTCATAGTATAAATGAAGTCCTAGTTCAAAATCTAATCGAACTACAAAAGGTACATACTCATCTCTTAGAAAAAATAGATAAAATGAATAATCAACTTTCTCATCTTCTAACAATTTTTGAAGTAGCAGCAAAGAACTTCGGAGAGAATCCTCTAAATCAAAATTCCGAAAAAGATAAAGAATTCTTAAATAAGATAGATGCACTGCTAGAACAAAATAAGACAATTGCCAAAGGACTAACTCTAATGGAAGAACACACTAGAGAAAAACTATACGCCAATCAAGAACCAAAAGAAGAAGAAAAAAGGCCTATGACTCCTCGTCCGCTACCTAAGTTCTAATATGAAAAAAGAAATACCTATCGAGCAAAGATTCCTAAAAGAGATGATGAGAAGCATTCTTTTCGCAATAAAAAAAGAAAAAAAGAAAAAATTTGTTTCATTTTCTCATCCAGTACTGTCTATTGAAAGTCGGAATATAAGACCAGGAATAATAGAACTCGCATCTCAAGATCAAGAACTTCCCATGGGTGAACACTCAACAAATCCGAGGAAAATAACTACCATAGAATCAAATATTCCAAGAATAATTCTAACTCAAAAAAGAATTCCCCTTTCTCAATCTCCAATCGTAACTCCTGGAAGAGAAATAAATCTTACTAATCAAGGACATCCAGTTCCGCACTCAATGTTTCCAGTAGAACCAACATTAACTATGAGTATTAGACAACTAATCTCAGATAAAATAAAAAATATTCTTTTAGACCCTGGAGTTTTTAGTGTAGAATGCCCAGGCCCATCAAAACCTCTAATTGTAACTGCCGGAGGAATGGTAAGATCAACCAATATTATATTTACAGAAGAAGAAATAACTTCATTTATGAATGATATTTCTCAAAAAACAAGAATTCCAATTCTTCCAGGATTATATAAAGCAGTATTTGGTAATCTTCTAATAATCGCAGTAGTCTCTGAATTTGTAGGCACTCGCTTTCTAATTCAAAAACGAGCATAATTCATTAACTTTTAATATACCCAATTATCAAAAATTCTATGCAACAAGAATATCTAGAGAAAAAATCAGCAATAAAATCAAAACTCAAATCATTCAAATATCTCAACGAAGAACAACAATTTAAAGAATTTCTATTCTGTACCTTAACTCCACAGAGTAATGCTCAAAAATGCTGGGGTGCCGTTCTAGAATTATCAAAACTCCCAAATCCTACTCTTCAAGAAATAAAATCAATCCTCAAATCTCGAACAAGATTTCATAACAATAAATCAAAATACATAACATACAATCTAAATAATTGGAAAAATGTAAAAAAACAATTATCTAATCCAAACACGATTGAATTAAGAAATTGGCTAGCTGAAAATGTTTACGGCTACGGATTAAAAGAAGCTGGACATTTTCTAAGAAATATCGGTAAATCTAATAATCAAATCGCCATTCTGGACAGGCACATTCTAAAAAACCTTAAAGAAAATAATATTATTAAAGATACAAAAATAAAAAGCAAAAAGCATTATCTAGAACTAGAACAATCATTCCTCAACTATTCAAAATCAATAAATATTCCCATAGACGAATTAGACCTTCTTTTCTGGAGCAAAGAAAATGGAGAAATTTTTAAATAATTACTTTTAAATAACCCCTTGCCCTTCTCCATTTATGAAAAAGAAAGTGATTGTCCTTAGCTTAGGCGGCAGTCTAATTATTCCAGATAAAATAAACTATCTGCTAATTGAAAAATTTAAAAAAATATTCTTAAAATTAAAAAACAAATATAAATTCGTAGTTGTTTGTGGTGGAGGAGCAATAGCCAGAGCATATATTGATGCACTTAAAGAAGAACACAAAAATGAATATGCTCTTTCTCAGGCAGGAATTAGAGCAACAAGAATGAATGCAATGTTTATGATGCAATTCTTTGGAAATGAAGCAAATAAAGTCCTTCCAAGAGACATGGAAGAAGTAAAATCAATTCTTCCCAAACATAATATAATCTTCTGTGGGGCATTAAGATGGGCAGCCCATTCAACTTCAGACAGCACAGCAGCAAAACTCGCCCATTATCTCAAAACAGACTTCATCAATCTTACAAATGTTCAAGGATTATACTCTGACAATCCAGCAACCCATAAAAATGCAAAATTCATTCCAGAAATAAGCTGGGCCTCCTTTGAAAAAATGGCAAATAAAATTCATTTCAAACCCGGGCAACATTTCGTTCTAGACCAAAAAGCAGCAAAACTCATTAAAAAAGATAAAATAAAAACATACATTCTAGGAGATAATCTAATAAATCTCGAGAAACTCCTTCAAGGCAAGAAATTTATAGGCACAAGTATACTAAACTAAAATGATAAATGAAAAATCAATAGAAAAAACAAAACAAATTCTGAAACAAGAAGAAAGTCCTAAAATAGTCTTGGCTCAAAATGATGAGTATAACCGAAAAATGCTAGAACATGGAAAATTCGATATCCTTCTAAGCCCAGAAAGAGGAGATAGAAGAACTTCACTAAGACAAATAGATTCTGGACTTAATCATTTTATAGTAGAACTAGCAAAAAAGAAAAATATTGCAATAGGAATAGACCTAAATGAACTCCGCCCTCTAGAAAAAGAAGAAAAAGCAAAAAGAATAGAAAAGATTATTCAAAATATTAGATTCTGCAGAAAAAAGAATATAAAACTCGCTTTATTTGGAGTTATAGACCAGAAAAACACCCAATCTTTGCTAAAATCATGGGGTGCCTCAAGCCAACAGGCAAGTCAAGCACTAGCTTTTTAATCTTAATTTATCAAATTAAGAAGATAAAGATTTGTTCAGCAAATCTTTTTAAGCACAATATTCCTTAAAAAAACATGATAGATAAAAATAATACCTCCCATATGGAAGACATTATTGACAAACTTTCCCCTATGGAAAGAAAAGTTATTCCATTTTTACCTTCCAAAATACCTTCACTGATTGAGAAAACAGGAATGGATGAAGTTTCAGTTCTTAGAGCTCTTCGTTTTCTTGAATCTAAAGGAATACTAAGTCTAACTTCTACCGATAGAATAGTAATCGATTTAGGAGTAAACGGAATATACTATAAAAAACATAATCTCCCTGAAAGAAGACTTCTCGTACTATTAGAACAACAAAACCATCTCTCTCTTGAAGAAGCCCAAAAACTTTCCAAACTTACAGAAAATGAATTCAAAGTCTCTCTAGGCGTTCTAAAATCTAAAGCACTTATCTCTCTAACAAATGGAAAACTTTCTCTTCAAGCAACAAAACAAGAATTA
Source organism: Nanobdellota archaeon (assembly GCA_038045425.1). Classification (GTDB taxonomy): domain Archaea; phylum Nanobdellota; class Nanobdellia; order Pacearchaeales; family GW2011-AR1; genus SICV01. The sequence goes on from JBBSYD010000072.1 coordinate 20,407, forward strand.
ATAAAACGCTCACTAGAAGAACAACTTTTAGAATTACTTCCAATAGAAAAAGAAAAACTTCTTCCAGAAATGCTTCTAGCTCTCTCAAATCTTCAAAAAAGAAAAGATATAATTGAAATCCAAACAAAATCAGTAGTAGATTATCATCTAACTGAAATAGGAAAACAACTTGCAGGAAAAGAAATTATTTCAGATTCCATAGAAGAAATTACTCCTGAATTAATTAGAGAATGGGATAAGGTAAAATCAAAGAAATTCAGAAAATATGATATCTCGGCACAAGTTCCAAGAATTAATGGAGGAAAAAGACATTTCGTAAATCAATCAATAGAATATGGAAAGAAAATCTGGACAGATTTAGGATTTAAGGAAATGACTGGCAACATGGCAGATTCTTCATTCTGGGTATTTGATGCACTTTTCACTCCCCAAGACCATCCCGCAAGAGAAATGCAAGATACATTCTTTATCAAAGATGTAAAATCGAAAATAGACAACAAAAAAGTAATGGAAAATGTAAAGAAGTCTCATGAACTTGGAATTTCAGGAAGCAAAGGATGGCAATACTCTTGGAAAGAAGAAATTGCTCAAAAAGTTCTTCTTAGACCTCACACCACTAATCTTTCTGCAAAAACACTATCTAACCTAAAAAAAGAAGACCTTCCGGCAAAATTCTTTGCGATAGGAAAAGTATTCAGAAATGAAACTTTGGATTGGAAACATGGTTTCGAATTCTATCAATCAGAAGGAATAGTAGTAGACCCCAATGCAAATCTTCGCCATCTTCTTGGCTATCTTAAAGAATTCTATAAAAAAATGGGATTCACAAAAATAAAATTCGTTCCAAGCTTCTTCGCATACACCGAACCAAGCGTAGAAATACAAGTCTGGCATCCTGAAAGAAAAGAATGGATAGAACTTGGAGGAGCAGGAATATTCCGTCCAGAAGTCACCGCCCCTCTTCTTGGAAGCCCAATTCCAGTTCTCGCCTGGGGACAAGGATTTGATAGAATAATAATGGATTACTATAAAATAAAAGATTTAAGAGAAATGTATTCAAATGATATAAAAATACTTAGAGAAAAACAAGGATGGATTAAATAAAATGGCAAATGTTAAATTCCCAAGAAAAAAAATAGAAAAACATTTTAAACTAGATGAAAAAATGCTAGACAGAATAATGATGCTGGGCATTCCTGTAGAATCCCTGACAAATGAAGAAATAGAAATTCAAATTCTTCCCAACCGTCCAGACTTATTGTCAATGCAAGGATTTGTTAGAGCAGTAAAATTGTTCATTGGAAAATCATCTAAACAAGAATACAAAATAAATAAATCCGATTACAAAATAATAGTAGACAAATCAGTTGAAAAAGTTCGTCCATATTGTATGGCTGCAGTTGTAAAAGGAATAAAATTAACAAATGAAAAAATTATAGAGATAATGCAATGGCAAGAAAAAGTTCATACTACTGTAGGAAGAAATAGAAAAAAATTAGCTATGGGATATTATGTATTAAATAAAATAAAATTCCCTATTAAGTATACTACAAAAACACCAAAAGAAATAATCTTCGAACCTTTAGATATGCCTCAAAAAATGGATGCACTTCAAATCTTATCAAGACATCCTACTGGAAGAGAATATGCCCATTTACTTGAAGGATTTGATAAATTCCCAGTATTTTATGACTCTAATTCTCAAATCTTAAGCATTCCTCCAATAATCAATTCAGATAATCTAGGAAAACTAACTCCTGAAACATCAGAGATATTTATAGAATGTTCAGGTTCAGATTTAAACACTCTAAAAAGAGTTATCTCTTTAGCAGTAATGGACTTAATAGACCAAGGAGGAAAGGCATATTCAGTAGACATCGCTTATGGAAATAAAACAGAACAAATAACCCTCAAACCGGAAAAAATGAGAATCTCTTTAGAAAATACAAATAAACTTCTGGGATTACAATTAAAAGAATCAGACTTAGTCAAACTTCTTCCTAAAATGGGATATGAATATGAAAAAGGAATTGCACAAATTCCACAATATAGAACAGACATTCTTCATGAAGTAGACATAATTGAAGATATTGCCATTGCATATGGCTATGAAAATATAACTCCAGAAATTCCAAAAGTAGCAACTATAGGTGAAGAATCAATTGAATCTCAGTTTAATAATAAAATTGCAGATATTATCGCAGGACTTGGTCTTTTAGAAATTTCTAGCTATCACCTCATTAAACAAGAAGAATCAGTCCATATTCCAGAAGAAGCAAGAATAGAAGTTGAAAACTCAAAAACAGAATATAAAATCCTTCGTCCAAACCTCTCAATTCCTACTCTAAGAATCCTATCCGAAAACAAAGACAATGAATACCCTCAAAGGATATTCGAACTAGGCACAGTCTTCAAAAAAGATGCACGCGAGGACACAGGAATAAAAGAATCCAATCACCTATGCATTGCTTGCTCTCCAAGTAATTTCACAGAAATAAAGCAAATCCTAGATTATCTATCCAGAATGCTCAATATAAAATATGAATTAAAAGAAATAACTAGAAAAGATATGATTGAAGGAAGAACTGGAGAAATTATAGTTAACAATAAACCCATAGGCCACCTTGGAGAAGTTCATCCTTCCACATTGAGAGAATGGGGAATTAAAATGCCAGTTGCAATGTTAGAACTTTCAGTCACAGAGTTAATTAAATCTATAAATTAAACTTCATGGAAAAAGACGTATCATATGCATTAAATCTTGAAAAATACCCTGAAAGTTATAAAAAATTTCTTAAAGAAGAACAAGAAAAGCTAATCCCTCTACTAGAAAAAGAATATTCAGTATTAGATGTAGGTTGTGGGAATGGTAGAATGATTTCTATTATTGCTCCAAAGGTAAAAAGATATTTAGGAATAGATATAGATAAAAAAGTAATTGAAGAAGTTAAAGAAAAATCTAAGAATTTTAATAATTCTGAAATAATAAACTTAAATGCTGAAAAATTAACTTCTAAATTCAAAGATAATTCATTTGATTTAGTTGTATGTTTGTGGAACACTGTTGCCTGTGTTAAAGATGACAAAAAGCTATTTGGAGAAATATATAGAGTTACTAAAAAGTTATTCTTCTTAAGCGCAATTAAAAAAGGAACACTCGAAGAAAGAAAGAAATACTATAATTCATTAGGAATAAATTATTCTATTGATAAAAATGAATCAATCAACTCAGATACCTGGGGGAGAGTAAAAGCGTATTCAGAAAAAGAGATAACTTCCCTTGCAAAAGATGTAGGATTTAAAATATTAGAAATTGGAGATTTAGCAAATCTATCTTATTACCTAATCTTAGAAAAATAAATTAAAATATTATTTTTCATACTTTCTATCCAACCTTAAACTTGAATCTTTATAACCTATAGATGCTCTACGCCCAATAGGTGGATAATCATCGCGACCTGGATAAACTGGAGCAGGATTAACAGGTTCAAATTCATCGTCCTTAGGTCTTCCATGTTCATCTACAGGACTAACACTTCTTGCCCTATCCTTTGCCATTAATTCAACAAAAAATGTAGGAATCATAGAAATATTAAAAATTCAAAGGTTTAATAAGTTTATTGTGATTTGTAAAACTTAATTACCTATCCAAAATAACTCTTTTCTTTCTTAAGATTATTTCCATCTCCAGGATGAGCCACCTTATTCAAAATAGTTAGAAAATCATTCTTATTCTGATTCCACAGAATAAATATTTTATTTATCATATCTGCTTCTGCCTTCTCAGAATAATTCAATTCCAAAGGCATACAATCCAAACTAATCTGCCCAAATTGCTCATACAACTTTTCAATTCTCTTCTTATCTTCACTAGTCATCACCTTAATAAAACCCATATACAATCTTGGAGCATTGACTGGATTCAACAACATCTCAAAAAAAGTTAAAGAGTTAACTACCTTATCCATCATCATTTTTCTTACAACGCGGATAAAACAATCACTCTCATACTCCAATTTTTCTATTTCAAAAACAGGATTAATCTCACTAAACTTAGGTAAACTGAATTTAGATTCCATCACTGCATAATCTCTTTTAATATCCTTAAGGTCCATAGACTGCCCTAAAATCGTCAATTTAAATACTTATTGAATTTTATTCCTATTAGTCAATTTATGCTTTAGATACTCATATAAAACAGGTACAATAGAAAAACCGAGAATTATTATCAGAACAACAATAATTAAATTATCTTTTATCAAAGGAAGATTACCAAAGAAATATCCAAAAAATACAAACAACGCAACCCAAACAATTCCTCCAATAACATTATAAGATAAGAATGTAATATATCTCATCTTTCCTATTCCAGCCATAAACGGAGCAAAAGTTCTAACTATTGGAATAAATCTTGCCAAAACTATTGTTTTAGACCCATATTTTTTAAAGAAATTAGCAGTTCTATCTAAATATTCTTTCCTAAAGAAAAAGGAATCTTTATATTTGAAAACTCTTGGACCCAAATATTTACCAATACTATAATTAACACTATCTCCAACAATCGCAGCCAAAGCAAAAAGCAAAAATAAAAGAGTTACATCTAAATATCCTGCTCCTGCAAACGCTCCAGCAACAAATAACAATGAATCTCCAGGCAAAAATGGAAACAAAACCAATCCCGTCTCAAAGAAGATTACCATAAACATCAAAAAATAAACTAATATCCCATACTCGATAATATAACCTCCAAGATACTTATCAAAATGCATTAAATAACCAATTAGCTCGGTAATAGACAACATAAACTTATTTCAAAGAGGTATTTATATAAATCTTCTGGAAGGTATAAAAACCCTTAAATCTATATTTTAAAATGAAAAAGAAGGAGAATATAAAAAACAAACCTAAGAACAAAAGTCTCATAAAAAAGATAATTCTCACCGCATTAGGATTAATCATTCTCTTCCTAGGAATACTCATGATTTTCCTCCCAGGCCCAGCAATAGTCTTCATCCCCGCAGGATTAGCTATTCTTTCAACTCAATCAAAAAGAGTAAAAGATTTCATCCTATGCATTAAGAAAAAGTTTATTAAAACAATTTAGCTAAAAAGTATATGAAAGGAAAGATATTAAGTTTAAAAAATGACAAGAATTTTATTTGGTATAGTTTTAAACCTGAAATATTTAGCTTACAATGTATTGACAACATTAGACTTACATTCGATAAATATAAAGAACCAAAAATAGAATATAACTTAAAGAAACCTTATAAAAATCAGATACCTAAAAGTTTTGGATTTCATAATAAAGGTATTATATTTGCTATAACCCAACTTTGACAGATGACCTTTGAGCTCGTCGAGAAATTTTAACTTTTTCG
>JBBSYD010000073.1:0-16302 GCA_038045425.1 Nanobdellota archaeon
CCATAAATTTGATAGAGAATGATTTGAATTGTGAAATCTTTGAACTTCGTTATACATTTGGTCTTTATCATAATTAAAAGGACTTTGAAATAAAAAAACAAATGCATTAAATAATAAAATAAATAAAAATACATAAAGTAATTTATCTTTCTCTGTTATCTCTTTTAGCATAATATCATATTGAATTTATGTTTAAATATTGATTGTTTGAAAACAAATTATTATGGATTAGCAAAAAGGTTTATAAAGCATGATTTTCAAGAATGTTTGCCTATGAGGCTACAAGCGGAGGTCAACAATGGACTTCTATACAATTATCGAAACATCAAAAAAAACCGGAAAAATAGAGAAGGGCACAAATGAAGTGACCAAGGCAGTAGAGAGAGGAACTGCTAAACTAGTTGTTTACGCAAAAGATGTTGAGCCAAAAGAAATTGTTGCTCATCTGCACACTATTTGTAAAAATAAAAATATTCCTTGCGTTGAAGTTGATTCTAAACAAAAATTAGGTATATCTGCTGGAATTCCGGTTTCCACATCTGCTGTTGCAGTTATTGATGCTGGCGATGCTAAAAAGGACGTTGCCTCAATTAAAGTAGCTTAATTCTAAAATGGCAAAAGAACAGAAGATTAAAGATAAGACACAAGAAAATCAATCTGCTAAGCCTGGAAAATTCTCAAATGAACCTCCTGTTAATGGAGTTATTGAACAATTTATTGGAAGAACTGGAGCAAGAGGAGAAGTTACTCAGGTTAAAGTTAAAGTTTTAGCAGGAAGAAATGCTGGAAGAAGTATAAGAAGAAATGTTAAGGGAACAATAAGAGTAGGAGACTTGATTACATTAAGAGAAACTGAAATTGAAGCAAGAAGAATTAGAGGAAGCGAAGGGAGGAGTTTGTAATGGTTAAGTGTGTATTTTGTGGAAAGGAAGAAAGAGAATTTAGAGGAGTTCATTTGATGAAGAATGATGGAACTATTGCATATTTCTGTTCATCTAAATGCAGAAAAGGAATGATTAATCTTGGAAGAGATAAAAGAAGTGTTAAATGGACTGAATCATATAAGATTGCTTTGAAAAAGAGTGAAGCTAAGAAAGAAGTTGCAAGAGAAGCTGCAGCTGCTAAGACTAAATAGAATTTCTAAAAGATAAGTTTTTAAATGTGATATTTTATGAATTTTTATGGATAATCCGTTATGGAAAGCTAAACGTAGAGCAGAATGGCTTTATATTTATTTAGAACAAAATAAGTCTCGTCATAGTCAAATAGTTAGATATGGGAGATTAGTGGATGTTATGGCGTCGGCACAATTTAGAAATTATTTAAAATCATTAGGTAGTGCTATTGAAATCATACCTTCTGAAAAAATTGGTTCGGAACATAAAAATTTTTTAGCTGACGTTGTGAGAGATGTTTATACTAGTGCAGAAGGTCTCACTAAAAACAATTTTGGAACGCAGGGATTTAAGCAGGGGTTGTTAAGAGTTATAGGGGTTCTTGACCTTGCGTATCGTTCTACAAAATTAGTTGATACTATTCATGCAAGCTAAGCAAGCTAAGGTTAAGTAATTATATCACAATAATTCTTAAATAGTCTAAAAAATAACTTGTGGGTATTTCCTTCTGAATCTTTAATTTAATTCTATAATTTTCTTAAAAAAGGTTCGATGATTTCTACGAATGGAATTGGGTTTCTTGAAACTATTGCTTCTTGAGAAATTTGAGCAATCTCTGTGTTTGCATTTCTAAGTTGAGATTCAATAGATTCTCTATTAAAAAAATGATGATAATTTGTCATGAATGCTAAACTTGGAGTGGATTTGATTGGAGAAAATTGAGAATTTACAAATTTTGCTAAAGAATATAAATCAATTGTTTTTGTGACTTTTCCTTTATTAGTTACAGGCAATTGAATGTTTCTTCCAATTGCTTTTGGGAGGAGAATTATTGTTTGGGCTAAAGAAGCATATACGGGATGAATATCTTTTATACCGAAATAAGGTTCAACAAATATTGAAAATGCTACGGGAGATTTAGGATTTTGAGATAAGTATCTTGAAGCAACATATGCTCCATAGCAAACTCCAAATAATCCTATTTCTTTTGTTCCTTTTTCTGCGAGAGTTTTAACTTCAATATCTAATCTCTCAACATCTCTTTCAAATCCAGTTATTGTTTGAGTTGCGTGGCTTGGATAGTCTAGGAATTTTAGTTCTAGGGGAATTCCTCTTTTTTCTATTTCTTCTGATGATTTGAGGAATATCTCTTTAGATCTTCCTTTTGTTGCTAGGCCTGGAAGAAAAAGAAGAGTTTTAGTTTTGCAAGTAGTATTAGGTGAGTTCATGTTTTATCTTATCATTGTTTTGATAAATATGCTTTTAAATTATGGTATTTTTAGGGATTTTTTGGTTTATTCTGTAAAATAAAGTTTTTACCGACGGAAAATGGCAAAATATCACGGAAAGGTTTATAAATGGGCATTGATTTTCGCATTTGTAAAAGAAGGGTATAATGACAGACAAAGACTCAAAATCTAAAGATTACAAGGCTGAAAACATCAGAGTTCTAGAGGGACTCGAAGGAGTAAGACTTAGACCTGCAATGTATATTGGAAGTACTAGCAAATCTGGACTTCATCATCTTGTTTGGGAAATTATGGACAACGCAGTTGATGAGGCTATGGCTGGAGATTGTGATTTGATTGAAGTTTTCTTGAACAAGGATGGAAGTGTAACTATTATTGATAATGGAAGAGGAATTCCAGTTGAGATGCATCCTGTTTACAAAAGACCTGCATTGGAAATTGTCGTTACAAAATTACATGCAGGAGGAAAGTTTGACAAATCGAATTATAAGGTTTCGGGAGGACTTCATGGAGTAGGTATTAGCGTAGTTGCTGCGTTGTCTAAGTTGATGAAGGTTACTGTAAAGAGAGGAGGAAAAATTTACAAGCAGGATTACAAGATTGGGAAACCAGTTTTTGATATGAAGACAACTGGAGAGTGCGATAAGAATGATACTGGAACTGAAGTTACTTTTTATCCTGATGAAACTATATTTTCAACAATTAAGTTTGACTTTAGTATTCTTGAATCAAGATTTAGAGAAATTGCATTTTTGAATAAGGGAGTTAAAATAGTTTTGAAAGATGAAGTTAATGATAAGAAAGAAACATTCCATTATGAAGGTGGACTTGTAGAATTCGTTAAGTGGGCAAATGAATCTAAAGATCCAATTCATGCAAAGCCAATTTATTTCGTTAAAGAACATGATAAGGTGGCGGTTGAATGTGCTGTGCAATATAATGCTGGGTATCAGGAAAATGTTTTGAGTTTTGTTAATACTATTAATACTATTGAGGGAGGAACTCACGTTGCAGGATTTAAGACTGCATTGACTAGAGCAATTAATGATTATGCAACTAAGAATAAGTCAAATAAGGGGGAGAATTTAACTGGAGACGATGTAAGAGAAGGATTAACGGCAATTATTTCTGTAAAAGTTCCTGAGCCACAGTTTGAAGGACAGACTAAGACTAAATTAGGAAATAGCGAGATAAAAGGATTGGTTGATAGTGTTGCTTCAGCTGCGATTTCAGAATTCTTTGAGGAAAATCCTGCGGTTGCTAAGAGAATCGTTGAGAAGGCAATGGAAGCTCAGAGAGCAAGAAATGCTGCTAAGAAGGCTAAAGATTTGGTAAGAAGAAAGAGTGCGTTTTCCGTTGGAGGATTGCCTGGAAAGTTGGCGGATTGTTCTTCGAATAAGAGTGAAGAAAGTGAATTGTTTATTGTAGAGGGAGATTCAGCAGGGGGTTGTTTTGCAGGTAATGTTGAAGTAGCATTGGCTGACGGAAGAAATTTAAGTTTTGAGGAGTTAATCAAGGAGGACAAATTTGGAAAAGAAAATTATTGCTACACTATAAATAAAGAGGGATATATTAGTACTGAAAAAATAGTTAATCCTAGGATAACTAAAAAGAATGCAGAAGTTATCAAAGTTATTTTGGATAATAATGCAGAGATTGTTTGTACTCTAGATCATAGGTTTATGTTAAAAACTGGAGAATTTAAACCTGCAATTGAACTTACTATAACTGATTCTTTGATGCCTCTTTATGAAAAAGAAGTTGCAGTTAAGCCGAGAAATAATCATAAGATTAAAAGAATAGAAAGATTATTTCAAAGAATAGATGTTTATGATATTGAAGTTCCTAGAACGCATAATTTTGCTCTTGCATCTGGAGTTTTTGTTCATAATAGTGCGAAGATGGCTAGGAATAAAGAGCATCAGGCGATTTTGCCATTGAAGGGAAAGCCATTGAATGTTGAAAAAGCTAATCCTGTGAAAGTATTTGGTAATGAAGAAATTGCAAATATTATTACTGCAATTGGAACGGGAGTTGGAGAACAATTTGCTTTGGATAAATTAAGATATGGTAAAATTATTATTATGACAGATGCGGATGTAGATGGAGCACATATTAAGACATTGTTGTTGACATTTTTCTATAGGTATTTGAAGCAGTTAATTGAGGGAGGAAATATTTACATTGCAGTTTCACCTTTGTATAAAGTTAGGAAGCGTTCTGATCATTATGTTTATTCTGATGATGAATTGAAAAAGATTCTTGCTAAACTTGGTGGAGGAAATATTAATGTTCAGAGATTTAAAGGATTGGGAGAAATGAATGCTGAACAACTTTGGGATACTACTATGGATCCTAAACATAGATTGTTAAATAGAGTTACAATTGAAGATGCAGCAATGGCCGATTCAGTATTTACAAGATTGATGGGCGATGATGTGGAGCCAAGAAAGATTTTCATAGCAGAGAGAGCGAAAGAGGCGCAGATTGATATATAAAATGGTAAAGAAAATTAATAAATCAAATAAGAAAATGAATGGTAAAACCATTAATTCAACTGAAAAGAGTTTCTTTTCTTTTAATAAGTCAAAAGTGATTATCTTTTTCGCTTTGATAATTGGAGCATATTTATTGAATGCTATCTTGGGAATAGTATTTTCTTATGTGCCTATTTCAATTTCGGTAGGAAATGTTATAGCTATTATTTTGGAAGTCTTGTTTAATCTATTTAGTTTTATTTTCTGGATAATTACGGGAATATTTAATTTGTCTCCTAACTGGTTGCCATTATTTTGGGTTGTTAGTGTAATCTTATGGATTATTTGGAATTATTTATTTGCGTGTATAATTTATTTAATTTATAAAAAAATTAAAGGAGGGAATAAATAATGGCTGAGAAAGAAGAAAAGACTGGAAGTGCAGAAGATAAACTAGAGCAGGAAATGCTTGATGAAGTTGAAAGTAGAAGAGAGAAAGATCAAATTGGAAAGGAAAAGGGAGTTGCTGCTATTGAAATAGTTGGAGAAATGGAACAGGCGTTTATTGACTATGCAATGTCAGTTATTGTTGATAGAGCTTTGCCTTCTGTTGAAGATGGAATGAAGCCAGTACACAGAAGAATTTTACACGCTATGAATTCTCTTGGATTGGATGCCGGTAAAGCAACAATGAAGAGTGCAAGAATTGTGGGAGAGACTATGGGTAAGTATCATCCTCACGGAGATACTGCTATTTATGATTCTATGGTTAGAATGGCTCAGGACTTTTCATTGAGATATCCTCTTGTTCATGGGCAAGGAAATTTTGGATGTTTTACTGCAGATACTAAAGTTGCATTAGCTGATGGAAGAAATTTAAGTTTTTCTGATTTGATTAGAGAGCAAAATGAAGGAATAAGGAATTTTACATTTACATTTCATGAAGGTTCAATAAAAATTGCTGAAATTAAGAATCCTAGATTGACAAGGGAGAATGCTGAAATAATTAAAGTAACCTTAGATAATGGTGAAGAGATAAAATGTACACCTAATCATAGATTTATGCTTAAAACTGGTGAATATAAGGAAGCACAATATTTGGAGTCTGGAGAATCATTAATGCCTGCATACTTTAGACTTTCTACAAAAGAAGATGATAAGAATGCAGTAGGTTATAAAATGATTTTTGAGCCAAAGCAAGATTCGTGGAAATTTGTTCATGTGCTTGCAGACGAATGGAACTTATCTAATAATATTTATTCAAATTCTGCTGGAAGAGTTAGACATCATTTAAATTTTAATAAACTCAATAATAATCCAGATAATATAAGAAGAATGCAATGGGCAGATCATTGGAAGTTGCATTCTCAACTTATGTCTCAAAGACATTTGTATGATGAGGAATATCGGAAGAAAATTGCTGATGGAAGAGATAAGTTTTGGAATGACGAATCAAATAGAGAAAAATATTCAGAAAGATTGAGTAAAAGAAATACTGAAAATTGGAAAGATACAGATTATAGACAGAAGATGAGTGTTTCTTTGAGTGAATCCAATAAGAAATATTTACAAGAGCATCCAGAAATTATAGAAAGAATAAGAAAAACTGCATCTGAAACTATGAAAAAAATGTGGGCTAATCCAGAATATAAACAGTTGTTTCATGAAAAAATTGTTGCATCTAATTCCAGAAGAGAAACAAATATGACTGGTAAGAAAAAGTTTGTAAATATTTGTAATTATCTTAAGGAAAATAATCTACAGTTAAATGGAGAGAATTATGAAAAAGCGAGGATTGAAGTTTTTGGTGGGAAAAGCTTTACTGCTTGGAATCATGCAATTACTAAGTATTTTAATGATGATATAAATTTAGCATTATGCGAGATTAATGGTAATCATAAAGTGGTTTGTGTAGAAAAATTGAATCAATTTGTCGATGTATTTGATTTAACAATTGATAAAAGTCATAACTTTGCTCTTGCTTCAGGTATTTTTGTTCACAATTCGATGGACGGAGATAGTCCTGCGGCCATGAGATATACTGAGGCGAAGCTAAGCAAGATTGCTGAAGAAATGCTTGCAGATATTGATAAGGATACTGTAAAGATGAATCCTAACTTTGATAACTCTTTGAAAGAGCCTGAAACATTACCTGCATTATTGCCTAATTTGTTATTGAATGGGGCTACTGGTATTGCAGTAGGTATGGCAACAAATATTCCTCCTCACAACTTGACTGAAGTTGTTGATGCCATTACTACTTATATCAATAAGCCAGCAGTTACAGTTGATGAGTTAGCAGAAATTGTTACTGGACCAGACTTCCCAACTGGAGGAATTATTTACGGTGCAGGAATTAAAGATATGTACAGAACTGGAAAGGGTAAAATTATTATTAGGGCTAAGACTAGTATTGAAGAAGATAAGAAAGGAAGACCTGTAATTATTATTCATGAAATTCCTTACATGGTTAATAAGGCAGATTTGGTTAAGACTATCGCTCAACTTGCAACTGAAAAGAAATTGCCTGATATCTATGACATGAGAGATGAATCTGCAAAAGGAAAAGTAAGAATTGTTATTGAATTGAAAAAGGATGTGGATGCTAAGTTTACTTTGAATAAATTGTATAAGCTGACTAATGTTGAAACTAGTTTTGATGCGAATATGTTGGCGTTGGTTGCTAAACAGCCAAGAGTTTTGAATTTGAAAGATATTATTTCTGAATATGTTAAATATAGAAAAGTTGTTGTTGTTAGAAGAAGTAATTTTGATTTGAAGAAAGCTGAAGATAGACTTGAGATTGTTGAAGGATTGCTTAAGGCATTGAAAGATATTGATAGAATTGTAGATTATATTAAGAAATCTGAAGATGCTAAGGCTGCATTGGAAGGATTGCAAAAGAGATTTGAGTTGAGCGAGAGACAGGCTAAAGCAGTTCTTGAGATTAGACTTCAACAGTTAACTCATATGGAAGCTGGAAAGCTTAGGGATGAGAAAAAAGAATTGGAAGAGACTATTGCTTATTTGAAGAAATTACTTGGGGATGATCATGAGATATTTGCTTTGATTAAGAAAGAATTACAAGAGTTGAAGAAAAAGTTTGGTGATGAGAGAAGAACAAGAATTCAGAAGAGAGTGGATGAGATTACTGAACACGATTTGATTGAGAAGAAAGATGTTGTTGTAATGATTACCCAAGGAGGTTATTTGAAGAGAGTTGATGTTGAGACTTATAGAGAGCAAAGAAGAGGAGGAAGTGGAGTTACCGGAGCAGATTTGAAGGAAGAGGATTTCGTTAAGACTATGATTACTTGTTCTACTCACGATGATTTGTTGTTCTTTACAACAAGAGGAAGATTATTCTGGCTTAAGGCAAATGATGTGCCTGCATCTGAAAGACAGAGTAGAGGAAAAGCATTGGCTAATGTACTTGAGTTGAGAGATGAGTCAATTGCAAATGTTATGGCTGTGAAGAATTATGATTCAGGATATTTGTTCTTTGTTACAAAGAAAGGACAGGTTAAGAAGTTGCCATTACTTGATGTAAGCAAGCCAAGAAATACTGGAGTTAGAATAATGAATTTGCCTGCTGATAATTCCGATACTATAATTAATGTTAGAGTTGTTGTTGATAAACAGGAAGTTCTATTGATTACTAAGAAAGGACAGGCGATTAGATTTAATGCTGATGAAGTACGTCCTATGGGAAGAGCGTCCTATGGAGTAATTGGAATTGATTTAGGAAAGACTGATGAAGTTGTTTCTCTCGAATCGTTGCCTATGAATGGTAAGACTACTATATTGACTGCAACTGTTAAAGGATTTGGAAAGAGAACTGATTTGGAGGAATATAGATTGACTGGAAGAGGAGGAAAGGGAGTAATTAATTTGGATGTTTCAGATAGAACTGGAGAAGTTGTTGCTTCATTATCCGTTGGAGATAGAGATTCTATTATTACTACAACTTCTAAGGGAATGGTTATTAGAGTGGGAATGAAAGATATGAGAGTTATGGGAAGAGCTACTCAAGGAGTTAGAATGGTTGATTTGAAAGAGGGAGATAAAGTTGCAGATGTTGTTAAAGTTCCTGTTGCGGACGTTGATATAAAAGGGCCTGTTGAAGGACAGACTAAGTTGTAATCACCGATTATTTTATAAATTCTTTTTAGTGTGAAAGATTATGGATTTTGATAGACTTGAGAAATTTGTTTATGAAGAATTAAAAAATGATAAAACTGGACATGATTCTCAACATGTAAAAAGAGTTATGAAATTAGCATTGAGCATTGCCAAAACGGAAGAGATTGATATGGAAGTTTTGAGAACAGCTATTTTATTGCATGATATTTCTCTGAGAAATTCTCCTGTTAAAGGACATGAAATAACTTCAGCTATACAAGCTAGAGAAATATTGAGCTCATATGATTTTCCAAAGGAGAAAATCGATTTAGTTTGCGAAGTAATAAAGAATCATAATCGTGCTTATGGTATTGAAAAGGTTGATGTTAGTACTTTTTCTAAAGAAGCAAGGATTCTTTGCGATGCAGATAGAATAGATAGTTTTGGAGCAATAGGGATTATAAGAAGCATATCTTTTTCATTAAGTCAGGGTTGTGCTTATATGAATTCAAATAATGATCAGGTAAATGAAAGCTTTTATGGAAGTCTAAAGTTTCTAATTCATCTTGCTGATGATATGCTAACTAAAGAAGGAAGTAAAATAGCAAAGGAAAGAGTTAAGATAATTGAATATTTTATTGGAGAGATGGAAAAAGAGATTTAGGAAATAAGATTTATATTATTGAGAGACAAATCTTTCTAATTTGCTTTTATGATTAGGATGTTGTGGTGTAAATTCAACATATACTCTTTGATTTATATCATCTCCCATTGTACTTTCAGGCATAGCGATTTGAGCTAAGGATTTAGTTCCGGCTAGAGCATCAATTGCAAGATATCTTGCTCTTTTATAGCGGTCGCCCCATACTCCAGTTACTTTTGATGTAACAGCATTAAAACTCCAGGCAGGATATTGAGTATTTGCAAGTCTTTCTTCGGTGTAAAGTGATAGTGCTTGATTTTGAGCAGAGATAGATACGGCAGATTGACCTACTTGGTTTATAGTTTCAACATAATTTTTTCCAGTTTCTTTTCTAAGATTTCTAAACAATGCGCAGGCTATCTGTTGAGCTAATACTTCTTCAAAGAAATTTCTATCCCAAGTATATTCTTCGCAATGCCAATTATCTAAAAATGGAGAAGTTCTATCTCCTCTCATATCTGTTAAAGTTGTTTTACTTATTCTTCCTATAAATGTATTTGGAACTAATAGAGTATTGTGGAAAGGACTAAAATACATAGTAGGTGCAGATTCAAGTTTTACTGGTGCTTGTCCAAATTGTGCTGCACTTTCATCTTCAAATTGAGAGATTCTAGCAAGATATCCTATTGATCCAAGCACTTCTACTTTAGGTGCAATTTCAAATTTAGCTTCCCATGCTGTTTCGACATCTGAGGTTAGCCTTTGAACAACTGGAACTATTAAAGTTTGATCAATTTTTAAGGGCATTTTAGGGGTTGTAAGAAGTTCGCTTCTTTTTAGCATAATCTCATATGCATCTCTGTCATTTGGTTGTTCTCCTTGATACATGAAATCTATTCCGTGTTCTCTTGCTCTTGAAAGTAAGAGGATGTCATCTTTCCATATTTCTTTCAAAGTTTTTACTTTTGTGTCTATTACATTTCTCATATTATTTTCTCAGAAATCGTCTGAGGTCGAAATCACCTCCATATTTAGGAAATTAGAGCATTTTTAATTCTTCCTATTAAGACAATTTACGAACAACTATATAGTTGGTATGTGTTGGGAGTTTATGGAATCTAAGGAACAAACTTATACTATGTCTGAAATTCAGGATGCATTGATTAAGATTAAGAAAAAAGTTGGAGATGGAGAAAATAAGCCGATTATGGGAGATTCTGAGTTGATTATTCACAAGCTGGATGAAGTTATTAGGTTGCTGAGTAATAAATAAGTTTAAATTAATAAACGAATTCTTTCAATTTACCATTTTTTATATTCTTTTCACTTGCTTTTATCTGACTCATTAAGTCTTTGTCTTCAGCATTTCTTATTTTGCCAGTTTTAACATTTTCAAGACTATCTTTAAATTGTTTTATTAGGTTATTATCTTATTAGGTATCCTATATTTACCGTCTTAAATATTTTTCGATTATACTAATCTTTTAGAAAATTTATTCTGCTGGAGCATTAGTTTCTTGTTGAGTTTCTTGAGGCGATTCGTCATTGTCTCCGAATAGATTTGAGAAGAAATCACCTATAGATTCTACAACATTACCAATGGTATTTCCAATTGATGCAACTATTCCTTTTCCTGTGCCTGGATCGTCTCCGAATTCGCTAGATGCATCTTTACATTCTACATCAACGATGCATTCCCATCCTTCTCCAGAATCACCCATTATTGGAGAACCATAACAATTTTCACAAGTTTTACATTCTGATTTTTTGGCTTCAAGTTTTTCTTCATCTAAACAAGGGCCTGCATATAAGTGAACACATTGTTGAGCACACATTTGACAGACATCATTTCCTTGTTCTCCTTCTTGACTTGGTTTACATATTGTATTTGGAGAGTGAGTGTTTACGCAATCAGTGATGCATTTTTGTTCTTCAGACATTGTAGATTCATCAGGGGCTTTAATCATATCACATTCTTCTTCGCAACTCGGTTTATTATTATTTTGACATGTGAAATCATATTGCTGGCATCCTTTTAAAACGCATTCTTGCATGCATACTTCTCCTTCATCTGCTGGTTCTGGTTGTTCTGCAACACTGCATTGTGATAAACATTGAGATGAATATTGAGAAGTGCAAGAAGTGTCTGTTAAATCAGGGCAGAATGGAGTCATACATGCTCTTACACAAGCAACATCTGAATCACTTGGGCCTTGAGAACCTTCTGGAGGACCAGAAACAACATTTCCAGTTATTTTAGAATAAACTCCTAACGCAATGATTAAAGCAGTTATTACTATTATGATAATTAGGAATGTATTTTTGTTTCCCTTTTTCATATTTTATCCAATGTATTGAGGTTTAAATATTTAATGAGGAGGTAGAAACTTTTTTATTCCCTAATTTATTAGTTAAATCATGAAACCAGAGGTAAAATCATATATTATTATTTCAGTTGCAGTTCTAATTGTTATTCTTGCAATTTGTTTTAATTATTTCCGAGGATATTCTGAGGGCATTTCAGAGCCCGTTCATGTTTTATGTTTCTCTGATAATTGCGTTGTGAGAGTGATTGATGGAGATACATTCGTGCTTAGGGATAATAGCACTGTGAGATTGATTTGTGTTGATGCTCCTGAACTTCATAGTCAGGGAGGAGAAGAAGCCAAAGTGTTTTTAGAGAGTTTGATATTAAATAAGGAAGTTAGACTTGAGAGAGATGTTTCGGATAAGGATGAATATGAAAGATTGTTGAGGTATGTTTATTTGGGAGATGTTTTTGTTAATGAGGAGTTGGTTAAGTCAGGGAATGCTGACGTGTGGAGATATGGTAATGATACAGCAAGGTGTGATGAAATAGAGGGATAAGGAAGAGAAAGAAATTAGGAGATTGTAAGCGAGATAGTTATCTAATATTGAGTGGTTACTTCGGGCCAGACGGGGCCATAAGTTGAATCAATCCAGAGGGGAGCGTTTCTTCTGGCCTCAGCTTCTTCCTCTAAAAGGTGAAAACGTTGAGATGATTCGTCTTGTATCTTTTTTATTCTTGCTTGTTTTCTAGATTCAGATTTTTCTAACTGAGCTAATGCCCTTTCAATTCCAGTAACTAGCCTTCTAAACTTTTTAATTGGACCAGTGTTACATTTTTCAACATAGTCTTTTATTTCTCGAACATAATTTTGTGCACCTGCTACAATTGTAGGCATACATTGATGTTGGGCTATTTTTATAAGGCCTTCCATCGTTTGAGGTACATCTAATCTAGAAATCCCTCTAGTTTCATAAATAGGGTCTTCCCATCCATCAGAATAAACTCTGGGTGCATGAAATAATCTTAATTCTTTTGCCATAAAAATCCAACTTACATTCTATTTTTAAACATTTTGTTTTGCAGAGCAGATTTTTTGGGATTGAGTGTAGGGATAGAAAGGATTTTATATAATCGAACATTAGATTTTCTAAGGTGATTTAATGAACAGATCATTTTACTTTGATACTTCAATATGGCTTGATTTTTTAGAAAATCGAGATGAGCCTAATTTTCCAAAGAGCAAGTGGGCAAAGAAATTAGTAGAGAATATTATACTGGAGGATGATATTTTATTGATTTCTGACTTAAATCTTATCGAGCTTGAACATTTGGGATATTCTATTTATATTTTTGATGAGATGATTCAAAAATTTGGTGATAGATTTGTTAAAGTTGAGGCAGGTGAAGATGAATTGGGACGAGCAAGAGATTTAGCGAATAAAAGAAATATTCCTCGTAATGATGCCATTCATGCTTTGATTGCTCGCACTAATCGGGCAATATTAATTACTTTAGATAGACATTTTAATGAGATAAAAGATATTTGTATTCCTCATTCACCTAGAGAATTTGCGTTCTAAGGATTCAAATGCTTTTTCTCCTGCTTTGTGTAATTCTTCATCAGTTGTTTTCTTTTTAGATGAACCTGCAAGCATGCCCATTTTTTTGATAATTTCTTCTTTTTCAAGTTCTTTTATTTTATCTCTTATTGCGGCTCTGACAAATTCAGTTTTTGTGGAAAACCTGAATTTTTGCATGACTCTTTCTACATCTTGCAAAAATTTATCTTCTAGTCTTAAGCTTATTGTTTCCATTTTATCTCTTGTCTTACTTAGTATTACATAGCAATACGGGGTATTTAAAGGTTTTTATTCTTTATCGTGATGATTTGGGGAAGGTGATAGAAAGGGTTTTATACCCTTTATTTTGAATAATTTCTATGGACCAAAATGCAAAACTAAGAATGGATGTAACCTTATTAGAAAATCCTCCTTTAAATTACTCAGGGGTTGTAAATCTTCAAGGATTGTCTTTAGAATATAATGTTATAGTTCAACATGAGATTATGCCTCCTTCTGTTCGTTATCAGTTTAGAGATTCTCAACAGAAAGTGGTAGGTTTGTCAAATGATGAAAGCCAATTTCTTTTGAATGAAGTTTTTAGAGTTGCAGAGTATCACCACCAGAATAATCCTCCTTCTTTTATTTTGTACCCTAAGGGGTCCACTCCTCAGGATTTTCGTCCCAGACCTTCAAATAGACAATTTGTATCTTTGGGTTCTTTAGGTTTAGATCAAATGGGAAATAGAAGAGTAGTGAACGTAAATGGTTTTGAAAATAATCCTTTTGAGCATTTAGGACTTGATTGTGCAGAGGTTATAACTCGAACAGAATTGATTTATGAAATTCCTTTATGTAAACCTGCTGAGTCTCTTTTGCACAGATTATCTTCTTTTTTTGGTAGCGGACCTGTGATTGATATATAGAGATATTTTATTTCTGGGTGATAGAAAAGTTTTTTAAATGGTATAAATGATTTAATTTTGAGGTGGTTTCGCCTTCAAGCGAATTCTTGAGAAGATTAACATGGCAGAAACTCATAGACCTAAAGATAAAAGACCTTATGTGGTAGTTGATGCTAGTTTTGTTTTGAGTCCGTTGTTAAATTATAATAATCCTCAGGCATTTCTTGTTTATGCTAATTATCTTCTTAATGTTAGGAAAGCGAGAGTCAGATTAATGTCTTTAATTAAAGCAGAAATAAAAAAGAAGATGAGCGGGTGTGAACATGCTAAAGATTCCAGAGTTTTATGGGGATTAGAAAAATTAGATAAATTAGAAGGAAATAATCTTATGTTAGAAGAGGAAGAAAGAGAATTATTTTTTACACTGGTTAATCGAGTAAAAATAATTGATATGGCTATGAATAAGGCTCCCGGATATCGTGGACTTTCATATGAAGATTCTTCTCTTTGTGCCTATGCGTTATTGAAATCTCGTAAGGGGGATGTTATTATGGCTACAAGGGATGCAGAGCTTGTCAAGGTTAATAGTAGAATATTTGATATTGCTCATCCGTTATTTGTAAGCCAAGGGTATCCAGATTCAAAATTGAGGTATGCTTCTAGTTATCAAAGACTTGAGCATCTTTTGGAAAATAGAAGTTTTTATTTCGGGGAATAGAAAAGGTTTTATATAAGTTTGAGTTTATTTTCTAAAGGTGAAATAATGAAATATATTTTCTTGGATGAAAGCGGGGAATTAGGTTTTAAAGAAAGTTCAAGTCGATATTTTATAATTACTCTTTTATCTTGCGATGAGGGCGAGATACCCAATATACGAAGAATAATAAAAAGAGTGAGAGAAAAGATTATAAAAAAGAAATTAAAAAGATATCCTGAAATTAAAGGTAATAATAGTCCTGATAATATTAGATTTGAAATATTACAAAGATTTATGAAAACTCATTCTGAAATATTTGTAATTGTTCTTGACAAGTCCAAAGTTTATGAATATTTGAAGGACAAGAAGAGTAAATTGTATAATTATATTTCTAATTTGATTATTAATGAGTGTTCATTTGATACTCATTCTGTTTGTTTAATTGTCGATAAATCAAAGCCTAATCGTTCGTTAAGAGAAGATTTTAATAGATATATAAAGAATGAGATAAGGAAAAATAATTCTTCTTGTAATATAAATATTCAGCATGAAAATTCCCAAAAAGAACAATGTTTACAAGTTTTGGATTTTGTTTCTTGGGCTATCTTTAGAAGTTATGAGCATAATGATTCTCGTTTTATAGACATAATTAAGGATAAAATAGTAATTAAGAAAGAAGTTTTTCAGAAAATTTTACCTGGCCCCTAGAGATTAATAAAGGTGCACCATTCCGGTACACAAACCTCTCTAGGTCTTACCCAGATGTAATATTTACACATGCACACAATTTAAACCTTTCGTTTAGGGGTTAGAGGGTTTTGTTGAGGAGATGGTTTTTTGAATGATAGAAAAGGGGAATGCAAAGGATTAAAATCGATCGTTAGAAGACAAACAGGTACTTCGTTAAATGTAGTAAAAATTACTTATAGGATGTTTTATTATAGGTGGATGGAGATTGAAGATAAACTTAATAATAAATTAAAAGGTGGAGAGTGACTTATCCAAACCATTTATCAGCTTTCGCCTTGGATACTTGGCATACACCAAGATTTTATAGGGTCAGTCCACCTTGTTTATTGGTAGTATTTTCTATATTTAAATATTTGGATTAGAGGATTGAAGGATGTTGATTGGGGGGGTTTGAAGTGGGGGAAGAAGGATAGAAAGGGTTTTATATTATTAATCTATTAAAATAACATGGAAGAAAGTCAGGATATTCCTCA
>JBBSYD010000074.1:0-16654 GCA_038045425.1 Nanobdellota archaeon
CTTTTCCATCATAAACATAAGCATCTTCAATCAAAACATTGCCAGTTACTCCTCCCGAATCTGAACTTGAGGAACTAACTCCAGAATCGGATGAATCACTAGATGAAGAATCTGAACTTGATGAACTAGATTCAGAAGATGAACTAGAAGTATCACTATTTGAACCACTACTTTCCTCAGAAGTAGAAGCATCGGAAGTTAGAGTTGGAGTTTCAATTGTTGGAACTTCACTTGGAATCTCAATTACAGGAGTTTCAGTTGAAGGAATTACCTCCCCTATTGTCTCAGCAGGAACACCTTCAACAGGCACTTCAATACCAGAATCACTTCCTCCACTTGCTCCACCAGCAACTACCTCAGAACTTTGATTATTTTCTTCATTTTGAGTTTGATTTAACTCTCCACTAACATTCTCATCTCCCTCTTGAACTATCCCATCAGAATTTTTAATCAATAATTGAAATTCAACTTCAGGTCTAATAACTTTTTGCCCAATTATTCCAAATCCCTCCCCCGTCCCATTTATTTCAACTCCATCCGCATAAAAATTACCACTAACCATCTCTTCTGAAATTAAATCCCTAACAAAATAACGAACTCCATCATCATTCTCTCCAAAACCTATGAAAAGTTCACTATCGGCAGGAATTAATTCTCCTTCCTTCAAAACTAAAGAAAAACTTCCAGATAAACTTTCTCCAGATTTATATGAATCTTTCAAATCCAAAGAAGCATTGCCCGTAAAACCCAATTCATAATAAATCGTAAAAACGGCAATTAACAATAATATTACTCCAAAAATGATAAATCTATTGTAGTGTAAAGAAGGTTTTTTATCATCGACACCTTCATAATTTGTAATAATTTTATTCCCTACTCGTCGATTGCTATAAAGATACGGACCATAACTTTTACCATTAATTTTTATATACCTCTTATACACCACTTTTTAATAAAACCTCTAAAATATAAACATAAATTAGGTTTATAAGAGTTTTGCTCTATCATCCCCAGTGCTTTTAGTTTTACACTACGCTATTTTTACCTATTTTTACCTATTTTTAAGAGAATTTTACAAGCAAATTAATACCCTTCAAGACAACTCAATACAAAGTCCACTTTAATAATACTTATGCTCAACCCATGAAATATTATCAGCAAATAAATCATCTTAAAATCAAACATCAGATAATAACTTATCAATTATCACTAACTAGTTTATACTTTATATACTAAAAATCAATTTAAATCTATTCACTCTTGAAAAACATACATCTATTAGTTTTACTTCCAACATCATTTAACTCAAGTATCCCATCAGACCCAGTATAATTAGTAGAAATTGGAGTCCAACTACGCAAATTTTTACTGCTAGAAGTAACATGCTCTCTTCCAGGCACTCCTGAAAAAGTAAGATTAAATTTATCATCCAATGTTTTATCTAATCTTAATTTATTTGCACCCAATACCTCAACATCAACATTCGCAAGATTAGAATTTGTAAATCCATCATTAACCACATAGCTAAATGAATCCAATCCAACAGCTCCAGCATTAGGAGTATAAACTGCATTTGTCCCATCAAAAATAACATTCCCCTTATTAGGAGAAACAACAAGAGAACCATTCAAATTATCTCTATTTTCATCAGAAACTTTCAATCCAAATGATTTACTAGCCAATTGCCCAATACGAAATCCTAAACTCTCCGCACGAGGAGCAATATTGTATGAATCAAATCCAAAATTAGCCTCTTCTGAATCCACAGCTCCATCATTTGCCACAACAGAAAAGCTATCTCTTCCAGGCATTCGAGGAGTATAATCAAATGCCCCAGTATTAGTATTCAAATTAAACACAGATGCATTCGTAGGCATAGACGTCACTCTATAACTCAAGTCATCCCCAACATCCTCATCATTTCCAACAATCTGCCCAGAAAATGGAATTCCGTGAGGAATACTATTTGTAACCCCAATAAGAGTAGGAATATTATTCGGAGCAACTACATTCGTTGAAAAAAAGGTTGCAATTCTTTGTCCCCAATTAGTTCCATTATAATTCAACTGATAAATCAAACTATCTAATCCATTTGCATTTGCAACATAATCTAGCTGACTTCCATTAACTGAAGCAACTCCATTTGTTGGTTGCTGAACAATACTATAATTAAATCCATTAACATCCCAGTTAGTAAAATTAATACTGAAATTCTGAGCATTTGTAAATTTACCAGAATAGGGTACCATTCTTAGCGAAACTGAACCATATTTTTGCCCATCTACTGCATTAATACTATTAGGCAACTGAAAATCAACATATCCTAAACCCGCGTCAATAATTGCTTTTGGAACATTGACAACATTTGTATAATTACCTGCGTCAATTTTAGCAGTAATATTTAAATTAATAGGGAAATTATTCGTAGGTGAAGGCACAGAGGCACTATTCCAAAATCTAAAACGAATAGAATTAAAAGTGCCATTAGGAATGTTACCATGATACTCTAAATGAGCATAAAAATTACTATCGTTTGTAGGATTTACCGCCCTTACTGCTCTCTTAATGCCTAACCCATCTTGCTCATATATTTCGAGACTCGGAGAAACAACTGGATTGTATCCTGCAGAAGTGCCGTTTTCTTCAAATCTAACTTTATTTCCATTAATTCCAGGAGAAGAAGAAATAGTACTAACCCTAAGTTCATCAGCTTTGATAGGATACTCTCCAGATAACAAAGTTCCAGCAACGACTAAAGGTAAACTCCAAGAAGTAACCAATGAACATAAACCTTTAACTTCTGTAAGAAATCGTCCAACATAACCAGTCTTAAGTTTATGTTCAAAAGTAGGTCGAACATCCATATTCCTCTGATATTGCATCTCTTGCTCATCCATATTGTTATTCCTATAAAGTTACACTATTTAAATGTTTTTAGTGCCTCTTTTACAATAAAAACAAGAAAAAAGACTTAATAAGCATTATGAAGATTAAAGATAAGATTCAATTATATCAAACAATTTGCTCTAAAAAACCTATAACCTCACAAGAACATATATTTTCCAATTTTTGATCAATACGATTTCTAGAAATCACATATTCTCTTTGATTATATGGACCATATCGTTCTGGTGAAGTTGGGCCATAAAGCCCAAGAACCTTTGCACCCAAGGCATCTGCTAAATGTAAAATTCCAGTATCTCCACTTAAACATACTCTAGATCCTCTTACCAAAGGAACTATGTCTCTAATAGCATATCCATTATGACAACCAACACGATTTATAACATTTGATCCTTGAATTTGACTAGCTTGATCTCGATCTTCTTCTCCACCAATTAATATAACTGACAACCCTTTTTTTGCACACCATTGAGATACATTCGAATATCCTGTTGTAGACCACTTCTTTTCTTTAACACTTCCCCCAAGATTAAATATAACATATTCGCCTCGAATACTCTCATCAGTTAAATCTTGACGCGTTAAATCTAACTTAAAACTAACCACTCTAGGAATACCTAAATAATCAGCATAAAATAAAAATCTATCAACCATATGCTTTCGATGAAAAGGGTAACTTTCTTCGACATCTTTACGAGTTACTTGAGAAGCACATAAAACAGATTCAACTCGATTAGATCTAGAATTAATTAATAAATCATACTGCTCTCCTTGAAGATATTTTTCATATATTTTATGTTCATATTCTCTTTTAAGCTTACCCTTACATTCCCTAAACGCGATTTGCCTATGCAGTTCAAATTCATCTTGAGATACATTAGGGAGAAACTTGGGAGTTTTGCTCAAAAAACCGATAAGATTAATCAACTGAAAATAAGGAGTCCCTTGAGAAGTTGAAGGTATAAATATCTCCGAAGCAGGAAAACTAGAATGTAAACTATGTAATAATGGTAAAAAGAAAATTAGGTCTCCTATGCCTCTTTGTGGTAAACATAAGATTCTATTTTCCCAGCTATCCAAACAAAGCCTTTTAATAACCATTATAAAATGACAACAGTAAGATTTAATAACTTTACTCTTCGCTCAAATATATGGCTCAATTAAGAGAATTAAAAGACGCTTATAAAAACGATCGATGTTTCATAGTTGCTACTGGACCAAGTCTAGCATATAAAGACCTCTCATTTTTAAAAAATGAAACAGTAATTGCTTTAAATTTAGCCCCTTTATTTTTAGATATCTTCAATGTAGTACCTACATTTAATATAATCGCAGATAAATTTCAGTATCCAAAATTTAGAGAAATATTTAAACAATTAACATACAACAAGGCCATTCAGAAAATTATTGTAGCGAGTGCGTGTGACACCTTTCCTGAAGATTTAAAAGACGAAAACACTCAATTATTTCCAATCAAACTTCAACAGAAAAAAGCCTCATTTTCACAAGATCCAACAGAAGAAGGTTTCTCAAGAGGAAAAACAGTTGCATACGATGCAATACAATTAGCATATTACCTAGGATTCAAAGAAGTATATATTATAGGTATGGATATGAATGTAAATTTAGACTGGGGAAAAAATGGCCATTGCTATGAAATACAAACTAACCCAAAATTTAAGGATATTGAATTTTTCAAAAAAGATGATTTTGAAATCCAAAGAGGATTGCCTGGGCACCCAGAATATGCTTCACTAATTAACAAATGTATGAAGTTAGCAAACAAGAAATTTAATAACTCTGGAAGAAAGATATTTAACGATTCTAGAAGCAACGCAGATTTCTTTGTAAAGAAAGATATCTTAAAAGAATTTGGTAATATTAAGAAAGTTATTGCATTTGTGCCCGCTAAAGGAACAAGTACTAGAGTTCCATCAAAAAATATAAGAAAGCTAGGCAATAAACCCCTATTTCTTCATATACTAGACACATTAATTAAATGCGATACTATTGACGAAGTATATCTTGATTCAGAATCAGAAGAAGTATTTAATCTTGCAAAAGACCGAAAAGTAAAATTTCTCAAGAGAGATATTTCTCTTGCCAACAACCAAACAGATGGAAATCAGTTATTACTAAATGAAGCTTCAAAGGTAGATGGAGACATATACGTGCAAGCACTACCTACTGCACCTTTTTTATCAGAAAAAAGCATAAATAAGGCAATATTTAATTTAATTATCTCAAAAGAAAATGATTCTGTTTTTACCGTGACTAGAAATAAACTTTATCTTTGGAATAATGACGGAAAGCCAGCAAATTATGATCCCTTACACATTCCAAATAGTGTAAATCTTAACGAGACTATAATAGAAACAATGGGATTTTATGCAATAAAAAAAGAAGCGTTAATGATTAGAAAATCAAGAATAGGACAAAAACCTCTTCTATGGGATATACCTCATATAGAAGCAACAGACATAGACACAATAGAAGATTTTGAATTTGCTGAAAGACTAATTCAAGGAAGAAAAAATGAATAATAAAAAAAAATACCTATCCACGGCAAGCATATCTGATATTTTAGATTCTAAAGGATATAAGAACCAGATGCTAGATATATCAATTAAACCAAATTTTATTGAAGCTAAAATTTTTGGTAAAGCAAAAATAATTTCCATTAAACCTATCAAAGATAATAACTATAAAGAAGTCTACAAAGGACTATATTTTCTAGAATCCTTAAAAGAAGGAGAAATATTGATTGTAGCTAACGGTTTTAGAGACTATGCTTTTTTTGGAGAATTAATGTCTACCCTAGCAAAGTCTAAAAAAGTCGAAGGAGCAATAATCGATGGGTGTACTAGAGACAAACTTGAGACCGTAAAACTAAAATTTCCGGTATTTTCAAAAGGAAATATTGCAAGAGATATCAAAAATAGAGGAATAATCGACAAAGTAGATTTAGATAGTGCAAGAATATCAGATGTATCTGTAAATAAGGGAGATTACCTCTTTGGAGATGCAGATGGAGTTATAGTAATACCTAAAAATATATCTACTGAAGTTATCGAGAAAGCAATTAAGAGTTATGAACTTGAAAGAAAAATAAAAGAAGATATTAAAAATGGAATCTCAGTTGACGATTTACTAAAACGTCATGGTGAATTCTGATATGAAAAAAAGAATATGTTTTATAGCTCCAAAGTTTCTTAATTATATTGGAGGTATGGAAACTCATGGATATGCTTTTGCAAAATGGTTTGACAGAAAGGAAGGATTTGAAATATCTTCAATTCTAACAAATAAAGTTGTAACTGATGGAATTTATCTAAATGCAGAGAAAAAAGTATTTAATCAAAAAATTAAAAGAATCCTGACCAATAAATATACTAAAGATATAAATCTCATTCTAGATAATTCTCCAATTGAAACCGAGATATATTTTTTTAACAGCACTCACCTAGTACCCTTATTAAAAGAATTGCGTGAAAAGAGACCATTAGCTAAGATTATTCTACGTTCTGGAGGAACAGATTTAGTCGCGGGCTGGATAGGTGATGAAAATGACCCTGATCAAGATATGATAAAGAATAGAAAAATTGCTGCAAAAATGATTAATAAGTATTCTGACTTCCTCATTGTAAATAGTCAATTCTCAAAAAAACGTTTCATAGATATAGGCATAAACGAAGATAAGATGATTGTACTAACTGGAGGAGTTGATTGCAATTCATATAACCCTTCAATAAGAAACATCACAGACAATAATATCAATATACTTCATGTTTCTAGATTTGTAAGATGCAAAGGTATTGAAAATACTATAAAAGCATTCGTTCAAGCTACGAAGAAAACAACCATTCAGAGTAAACTTTTTATGGTGGGTGGAGGGCCAGAAGAGAAGAATCTTAAAAGATTAGTTGAAGATCTTCATGCAAACAATATAATAGAGTTTACTGGATTAAAAAGAATCGAAGAAGTTCCA
The DNA here is from genome assembly GCA_038045425.1 of Nanobdellota archaeon. GTDB lineage: Archaea > Nanobdellota > Nanobdellia > Pacearchaeales > GW2011-AR1 > SICV01. Next base: position 6,893 of record JBBSYD010000074.1, read on the forward strand.
GATTACTTTAATATATCAGACATATTTCTTCATTTACCCATAACCCTTAAAAGAAAAGAAAGAGGTGGAGAATTTAATCACGTTGAATCAATGGGGCGAGTTTTCTGTGAGGCAGCTGCGGCAGGAATACCTGCTATAGCCTTTGCAGTTGGGGGAGTTCCAGAAGTAATTGATAATAATAAAACCGGATTTCTTCTAAAAGAAGGAGATATAAAAGGTGCCTCAGAAAAAATAATAAATCTAATTGAAAATAATAAATTACGTAAACAAATGGGTAAACTCGCAAGAGAAAAAGCACTTAATAAATTTGATTGGAAGATTATATTTAAAAAATATAATAAATTATTTCAATGACTCACGAAACTATCAAGAAAAAGCGTAGTAAGTATAGCGAACCAGAAGCAATTATGGCCATTTCAAGATTCGGAATATCTAATGTAATAGAGATAGGAGCTGATTTCATAATCGAAAGATACATCCCATTCACGCCCTTCGCCCCTACGCTTGATCAACTAGCTGAACTTACAAAAAGAATTCATAGAACGACACATGAAAACAAAAACCTAGTTCATGGAGACTTAGGATTCAACAACGCCACAGTAATAAATACTATCCCTAAATGTTTTGATTATGAACATGCCCATTTTGGAAATTTATACGCAGACTTAGGAAGAATATTGCTAAGATGCTGTAAATCTGACAGAGATGTAGAATCTTTCTTTGATATTTATTCTGGAAGATTACCTGATTTAGAAGTCTTAAGAGGAGGACTAATATATTTCTGCGAATGGCAAAATCTTATTAGGTCAGAAAAAAAATTACCATTCTCAGAAGTACCATTAAAAAGAAGAGAAAGACTTGTAAAAACTAGAGAATGTTTGAAAGATATCTTAAAAGCATTTAAGGACCCAGTATTATGATTAAAGTAGTTTTAATCTCACAAGACTTTTTTCCAATGAATGGAGGAATAGCTAGATATTTGATGCAGATATATAAAAAATATCTTTCAGAAACAAATTTTGAGGCAATAATTCCAATAGCACTTATCAAAGATAAAAGTATTGCGAAACTACCTTTCAAAGTGCATGGTGTAGACTTCAAACCTTTCAACATAAATGATAAATATCGAGAAAAAGCAAATAAACAAATATTATGTCTAGTTAATAAGATAAAACCAGATATACTCTTATTAGGATATCTACGATCTCATCCAGAGATTGCATTAATCTACAAAAAATTTAATCCCAAATCAAAGTTTGGTATTTTTATCCATGCAAAAGAAGCGTTTATAGATAGTTGTATAATAAATAAAAATAATACTAATGGCATCTACCAAAGAGGATACACGAAGTTAGAAGCTAAGTTTTACAAGAAGATATTAAATTTAGCAGACTTCATATTTACTGTAAGTAAGTTCTCAAGAAATTTGTTAATTAAACAGAACATACTTAAAAAAAACATATCGGTTTTAAATCCTGCCTTATCAAAAGATTATGGAAGAAATATTAGCTTTGCAAAAGATAAGCTAGGATTTACAAGAAAAGATATAATATTATCCGTTGGAAGATTAGTAAAAAGAAAAGGACACGCAGAAATAATAAAAATCATGTCTAAGTTAATAAAAAGATTTCCAGAGTTAATTTATTTAATTGTAGGTAACGGTCCTGAGATCACTAACCTAAAAAAGATGATTTTAAAAACAGGCTTAGAAAAAAAAGTTTTTATTTATCCAAAAATATCTGACGATCAATTGCCATTATTCTACTCTGCATGCGATATATTCGTACTCCCTTCTAAATTTATTAAACCTAATGATATCGAAGGATTTGGAATTGTCTTTTTAGAAGCTAGTAGCTTCAAAAAGCCAGTAATAGGATTAGATTCTGGAGGAGTAAGCGAAGCGATAATTAACAATAAGACTGGATATGTTATAAAAAAACCTTACTCTTTAAATCTTGAAAAGAAAATCATAAAATTATTATCAAACAAGTTATATAGAAGAAGATTTGGAGAGAACGGAAGAAAAAATGTTATTAACAGATTTAATGATGCGAAAAGTAGTTTACTTCTAAAGAAATTTAAGAAAGATAACTCTCAGACTTAATCTTCCCACTTAAAAATTCATTAATCTCCTTAGACTGATGACCATACATATTAATTGCCTTAACTTGAAAACCTTTATTTATTCTCTCAATTATAGAAACAGATCCTGGAGAGATAACTAATCGACTCCAAGTATCTTTAGAAGACATATTTAGAAACTTTGACAAAATATACCTAATAACGTTTCCATGAGTAAATATAACAACATTCTCTGTATCTAAGGTAATTAGATAATTATAAAATTTCTCAATTCTTTCTAAATCATTTTTTTCACGATCCTTTGATGCATTTTCCTTTGCAGGCCCCCCAACAATCAACCTATAAATCTCATTCAATTCCTCTTTAATCTCCATATTAGATCTCCCCGATAATTTTTGATATTCCTTACAAGTTTGCTTTGCTCTAGTCAAATTACTCGTAAGAAGTCTATTAGCCTTAACCTCTCTCAAAAACTTAGCAACAGCTATTGCTTGAGTCTCTCCTCTTTTAGTCAAAACAGAATCATATCCAACAACTTCTGCTTCTCCATGACGTATTAGAAATATTCTCATTTGAATACTTTATTTAAGTAGTTTATATCTCTTTCGTTATACTAATACCGGAAAACCTAAAATATAAGCAATTAATCTTCTCTAAGCATTTTTATATTGGGCTTATTAGTATACAGAGAATATCCTGCCCAAGTAATCGCATTAGCATTGTCTGCTGGTCCTTGCAACCACCCTATAACTTCTCCATCAATCTCAGTTGAATCCCAATACCAGAAAACCCTAGAAACATTTCCCCCGGGCTCACCAATCCACCCCGCATCATAAGCATTCGTAATATTCAACTCCGTCGTCCCATTCGAAAACATCAAATCACTCCACGCATAACTCGCCCCAGCTACAGAACCACCCAAAGCTCCAGCACCTGGAATTGTCAAATTTCCAGGCGAATTAGCCTTAACCCAATATGCCTTTCCAGGTCTCAAACTTGCATCATCTCTTGGAGCATAACTAAACTTCTTACTCGTTCCATTATAATATCCGAAGTAATATTGCAAACTTCCATTAATAGCAGAATCACTCAAACTTCTCGTTGGTGAAGCAGTATAAGTCAAAGCCGAATATGGAATTGCACTATCAGCAGAATATCCAATCAAATTCCAATCTTCAACTAAAGAAATATTAACATCTCCACTAGCATTCCCTTGAGTATCAATTGTAAACATATTCCATCCATTTGAATTATCAAGAGAAACATTAGTCTGACTCAATACAATTTTACCAAGAGTATAATTTCCATAAGTAGAAACATTAAATACCACAAGTCCAGAATTTCTAGCAGTGAAATTACTACATTCAGAACAATAACTTTCATTCACAATTATTCTATGTAATTTAGCAGGATAATTTCCAGGATAATTAGCATTCAAAGTTAAATTAACATTACTTAAAGTAACATTAGAATTCAAAACAACACTAGTATTATCCATCAAAGTAATATTCCTCAAACTAACTCCATAAGCACCATTTGCAATTGCATTTCCTCCAAGAGAAGTATTAATTGAATATCCATTTCCATTCACACTTATTCCAGAAGCAGAAACATTCAAACAATCTCCACTAGTTGAAGTTAAATTACTAGTTAGATTATACTCGCCATTAATAATATTCAATACACCACAATCAGATAATTGAGTATTCGCAAAAGTAAATGTTACAGAAGAAGAATTAACATTTCCAGCAGAATCATTCACATAAATTCTCCAAGTATTCAATCCCTCACTAGAAGTCAATCCACTAACATTCTGTCCACAAGTCACAGAAGTATTTGTTGCTCCAGAATTCAAAGAATACCAACAAGAAGCTAAATTAATATCGCTCGCAGAATAATTCAATTGAGTTACAACTGAATTATAAGTTGTATTCGCTGGATACAATAACGAAACAAGAGGATAAATTGTATCAACCGAGACAGTTCTCAATCCAGTATTATTTGAATTTCCACTCGTATCAACGGCATAAGCATTAAAAGTATGATTTCCTTCGCTCAATCCAGTAAAATTATTATAATACTGATTTGCCGAAGCATTATACAATGCCTTAATCTCTTGCAAAGACAAACTTCTATTGAATATAATTAGTTCATCAGAAAGTCCAGTAACTCCTTCTTGCGTAGAAATTCTTGATCCAATAACAATATCATCTGTTCCATCAGATAAAGCCCCACCAGTATACTCTTGAGTAGGAGTTTTAAATTCTCCATCGTAATAAATAGTCACATCACCATTATTCATCACCGCAACATAATGATGCCAATTAGTATCTAGAACCAAAGATATTCTTTCAAAACTACTTCCATAACCTCTAAAATCAAGTCCCTCATAATCTCCATTATGATAAAATTCAAATCCCTCCAATTGATTCGCATTACCAGCTTTCTTACTAACGACCATAGTATAATAATTCAAATTAGTTCCCTTAGACCAAACAGAGATTGTAAAATTATCTACTAAACTATTATATGTGGAAACATCCCAAATACCTAAATAATCAAATGCTCCTCCTCCAAAGCTAAACGCATTTCCAAACTTCCCAGTTGAATATGCGGAAGTAGCCCCCCAATGTCCTTCATTTCCATATCCAGATTCATCGCTTCCATTATTCTCCCCTCTCCAATAACCAACAAGCGAACCATCAAAATTATTGAAAGCATAATGAGTATTATTATCACTCGAAGAAACATTCACAAACACATTACTTATATTAGTAATAACTCCATCAGCAGGTGTTGTTCCTTGAAACGCAATTGCAGGAGCAGTTGTATCATTTAAAACTACATAAGCTCTCACCGCAGAAACATTCAAAAGATTTGAAGTGCCATTTCCATAAGCATACCAAGAATAATTATAAGTTCCTGCCACAGCAATACTCAAAGAAACATTAAACACGCTTGAACTATTTGTAGCAGTATAATTAGTTCCATTGAAACTCAAAAGAACAGTTCCATTCGTATTAATAATAGTTACATTAAATATTCCAACTCCAGAATTAATCAAAGTATTATTATTATCATTCAAATTTGTAAATTGAGAATAAGTAGTATCTGGAATAGTATAAGTAAACGTCACACTCGAAGAATTCAAATTCCCCGCAGAATCATTCACCCAAACCTTCCAAGTATTACTACCTTCACTAGAAGTCAATCCACTAACATTCTGTCCACAGGTCACAGAAGTATTTGTAACTCCCAAATTCAAAGAATACCAACACGAAGCCAAGTTAGTATCACTCGCAGAATAATTCAATTGAGTTACAACGGAATTATAAGTTGTATTAGTTGGATACAACAAACTAACTTGAGGATAAGCAGTATCCACTCCAAACGCTCTTGTCACACTTGAATTCAAATTCCCAGCAATATCAGCACAATAATATCTAACAGTATATTGCCCATCTGAAACACTCGAATTTACCGCTCCAAATCCAGTTCCCGTTGCATTTCCAGTCATAGTATAATTAGTAGCTCCAGAAGTAATAGTATAACTACAAGTCGCATTCTCATTAGTAGTCACATTAAAATTAATCACAGAAGTAGAATAATTTTGATTAGCTGGACTAACAATTGCAACATTAGGTGCAAAATCTATTAAAAATATGCTACTAGCACTATCGTTAACATTGCCTAAAGTATCATTACACCAAAATCTTGCAGTATAAGTTCCTTCTCCGAGAGGTCCTAAATTATAATAATATTGATAATGAGTAACATTAATCTGAGTCATACTAACATTTGTTGCCCAATCGTTAACACTATATTGACAGAAAGAAAGATTCTCATCACCAAGCACATCAAATGTAAGACTAGATGAAGCAGTATATGAACTTCCATTCAAAGGAGCAACAATTGTTAAAATTGGACCAGAAGTATCTGGAGGAGGAGGAAGAGTAGCATTAACATTGAACATAGTTGAAACACTAGCATTCAAATTTCCAGCGCTATCATTTGCATAAACTTGGAAAGTATAACTTCCATCTGGCACAGAAGAATTAGTTGCACTAAATCCAGTTCCAGTTGCATTTGCAGTCATAGTATAATTTCCAGAAGAAATAAAAGAAGAAGTGGAATAACTAACAAAACTCAAACTTGCAGGATTACTTGAAGACAAAGAAGCAATTTCAGTTGAATTAAGGGTTCTGTTAAATACCAACAACTCATCTTGATATCCTACATAATCGGTCCATCCCCCAGACAAATCATATTCTCCTCCTTTAATTGCGGTATTCGTCAAAGCCAAAGTTGCAGAACAACTCCCTCCATTTACTCCATCAATATAAATTGTTTTTACTGCGCCATTATAAGTTACAATCATATTATGCCATACTCCTTGAGTTAGAGTATTATTTCCTACTAAATCACACCCATTATAACTCCAAGCAATAGGTGCAGTTCCAGAAGTACCAAATATCGCTAAATTCAGAGTTCCTCCATTTCCCCAATAGAATAAAGGCCTAACTCCAGCAAGAGAAGAACTATTAAACCAAATAGAAATACTCCAAGGATTATTTCCGCTAATTCCTATTGAACTTCCAGAATCATACCTATCATCAGCTCCATCAAAATACCATCCACTTCCATACTTTCCAGATGCAGTTTGTATAGAACTTGTGTTTGTCGCATTATTTGCATTCTGACTTAAATCCACAATTTTATCTGGCACACTAAAATTATCAAAAGAGTAATAAACTTTAACAGTATTATTAATAACTGAAGGCCCCGCCGTGCCAGTTAACAAAGTATACCACGCCGAACCATTCTCACTCAAAGTAACATTAAAAGTCACTGAAGAAGTTGTAAAATTCTGTTCAGCTGTTGGAGAAACAATTGTAACGCCAGGAGCAACAGTATCACTCCAAATAAAATAATTTCGAATTACAGAAGAATTGTAATTATGAAGAGTTCCATTACCATACGCTCCCCAAGAATATGGATAAGTTCCCCCATTTAAATTAACACTCACATTGTAAACATTAGCACTTAAATTAGTCGCACTATAATTCGCCCCCCCAATTTGCAAAAATACTGTTCCATTTGTATTTGCAAGAGTTACGTTAAAAGTTGCAATCCCACTAGTATTCAGGGTATTATTATTGTCTCCATAACTACTAAATTGAGGATAAACGCTATCTCCAATAGTCACAACTCTATTTTCAGTTGAATTTAAATTACCTGCACTATCTATAGCATATGCTTTCATAGTATGATCGCCATTAGCAAGTCCAGTAAAATTATTATAATATTTATTTGCCGAAGCATTATACAAAGCCAAAATCTCTTGAGAAGACAAACTTCTATTGAAAAATATTAATTCATCCATACTTCCAGTAGTATAATCATTTTGACTAGTTCTACTCGCAATTCTCATAACATCAGTCCCAGCAACTAATGCCCCTCCCCCATAAGCTGGAGAGAAAGACTGCGAAACACCATCATAATATAATGCAACAGAACCAGAAGTCATAATATAAACATAATGATGCCAATTCAAATCGGTAGTTTTAACAACCCTCCCATAATTTCCTCCCTGCCCTACAAAATCAAGAACTCCCCCAGACCAAGGACTATGATAGATTTCAAAACCTGCATTCTGATCCCAAGTAGAAGTTTTCTTCCCTATAGAAAAAGTATATCCTGCCGTATTTGAAGACTTGGCCCAAAAAGAAATTGCAAAATTATCTGTTAAATCTAAACTATCCGAATCAGGAACTAAAATATAATCTCCATTCCCATCAAAACTAAATGATGAATTCCACTTTCCAGAAGCATTTTGAACTGCATTCCCTACAGGAGTCCCATTATTTCTTCCCATATAATCAACAACTCCTCCAGTTGAATTCAAATCCTGCATTCTATACCAACTAACAACAGAATTATCAAAATTATTCAAGACATAATAATCACTTGCATCTGAAGAAGAAACATTAACATAAATAGAATTTCCAGCTTGCCCACTTCCATCGGCAGGAGTTTGTCCCCAAAATGAAACATTAGGTGCATCTGTATCAGGATCAACAATATAATCAAACTCTACGTCCCCACTAAGAACTTTCAAATCAAATACATCCTGCTCACCAATCAAACTAGTCAAAAGAATTCTATACTTTCTATCTTCAGAAATAACTCCAAAATCAGCCAATTCCACATCAGAATCTTTTTCATAAACTTTAATACTCCCAGAATTATTACTCTTAGTATAAATAGTAATATCATTTTTTGAAGTCAAATTCCTCTCAAAAGTAACTCGTATTTTATCCCCAGAAGGAATAGTTGTCCAAAGTCCATCTCTAAACTCCACTTCTCTAAATACATTTTCAACAACATTATTTGAAGAATCCAAATGCAAAGCATCAGTAATATAAATAATTTCGAATGTCTGCTCGCTTAAATGGGGAACAACCCACTCAATATAATCCAACTTCCCATCACCATTCAAATCATAAGCATCAAAAGGCACAGATTCAAGATGATAAGAACTACTCAATTCTTCAATAATAACATTACTCTCATTAACTATTTGCTCACTTGCAACATCACTAACTTCTTTTATATCAGATTCATTTACATTACTATCATAAACTCTCCAAAATATCTCAATAGTATTTTCCTGTCCAACTAAAATATCATTATTAAGATTTGCAAAAGCAATTACATCACTATATCCCAATTCACTAGGAGCAGAAACAATAACTTCCTTTCCACTTTCAGTATCTACTTCCACAGAAGTTGGAGCAGGAGTTTCATATTCAATAGTATAAGATTCTGCACTTGCATTTAATAATACTTCAGTTGTTTCAGCCAAAGTTACATTTTGCTCATCAGACACTACATTACCAGTCATACTCCTAAACAATTTCTTAAACCAACCAACTAAGAAATTATCTTTTTCTAAATTAACCTGCATAACCACATTCCCAGTAATTCCTCCAGTACTTAGTCCAAAATCAGAAACCCCATTTTCAATTACTTCAGATACATTCTCTAAATTCTCAACTTTAGTTACAACAACCTTTTCTGCATCAGCAGGAATACTAACACTAATCTCTTCAGGAACACTTAAATTAATAGTCTTAGTCCATTTAACTGGCTCCCCAACTTTAATTTTTTCTCTACTTGTGCTAATACTAATATTTTGAGATGAAACAAGAATATTAAACTCATTACTATTTACACTAGTCTCTCCAGAATAAGCATAAACTACTGCAGTACTTGCTCCTTTAAATCCTTCAAATGGAGTCAACAATAAAATTCCATTTTGCTCGACAACATTTATATTATTACTACTAAACATATAACTTTCAGCTCCATCAAAATATTCATTCAAATTTAATGCATAACTTCCATCTTTAGAAATTCTAATAGTTGGAATTACTTTAACAAAAGTTACATTTCCAAAAGTTTGATTTGCTTGTTCAATAAATAAATTCTTTTGGGCAGAAGCAATAATTTCATCATTATAACTTAATTCTAATTTTAATTCTTCTTCTTTGACATTCATTCCAAAAGAAGCCAAATCAATCTTCAAAGTTAATTTATAATCTCCAAGATAATCTTCTCCAAATCCTTCCTCAATAATCTCATAATCAGTTGAAACAATTACTTTTCTCCCTTGCACCT
>JBBSYD010000075.1:0-7244 GCA_038045425.1 Nanobdellota archaeon
ATGTATTAAGTATATAAAACCTTTTGTTTGTCGTCTAAGCTTTATAGTTACTTTAAATATCTTTAATTTATAAGATTTTTATGAGCTTAGCCAAAGTTGTATTAACAGTGAAAGAAAATCCGGAAAAACATGAACTTGGATTAAAATATAGAGATGTTCGTGATATACCTTATGAAGAGTTAACTAAGGCAGTTACAAGATTAAGTGTTTCATGGCATGAAAACCAAGTACATGCTGATATAGGACGAATAAGGACATTAATATATTCCATGGCTGGAGGAAATGTAATCTATAATGGTGAAGAAATGTCAAATAATCAAACTTTAACTTTTCTAAATGAGGATAAATCAAAAATTCACTATATGGGATATCTTTTGGGATTGGAAGACTTCTTAGAAAAACCACCAGTTCAATAATTTACATATAAACCACTTTTTAGGCATCCCCGTTCCGTAGTCAGGTTCCTGGTCCGGGCGTCATAGAACCGAATGAGGTTCTGGTTAAAGATTCTAAATACAAAGGTTTTTAACTACTTGAATTGACAAAATTTTGAGGTGGTGGCGACCTCGGATGCCTAATTCTGAAGCAACAAAATGATAGAAATTGGATTTGATGAATTTGGAAAGATAGGAGAAACAAAAATAGTTGAGCCTCAAGGTTTAATCGCAGTAAAAGGTTGCGACCTTAAATTTTATACTATATTAAGAAAAGAAAATGCGGGAAAACGAGATATTGAACTTGTTAAATCCATTATTAAAGACGAATTTGAATATGGGGGCCTCGAAGGTGAAGTCGGAATGGGTTTTGTTATGCTATCAGATAATACATTAAACATTCCACGATGGTCAAAAGACAATCCTACCATTTTGGTAAATTCTGTAAACTTTATATATAAAACACAGAATTCAGGATATTTTGCGCCATTTAGAACAAATAGTCATGATTTAGGAGTTTCTTATTTCTGGCAGTACAAGATTCTTCAACATGAAAGAGATGCTTGGAGGGCATATTTGCTTTCCAATAAATCTGATCAAGATAAACAAAGATATCTGAGTGATTTTCTACCTAGACAAGAAATAAATTAATTCTCAGAACCCCGTTCGGATGTATGGCGCATGGTCCGAGCGTAAACCTTTTTGGCATTTCACAGGGTGGTGAAAACAGATTTATAGCAGACATATTCTTTGATTTATAAATAATGTCGAGAGTCAAAGGATATATTCACATTATGGGTGAAGTTCGCTGACAAGAGGGCTATTTTTTAGCTATTTTCCAAAGAAGATCAAAGTGTAATCTATAATTATCTGCAACCTCTTTGCTTTTTATTAATATAGCCACCAATGTAGGCTCCCAAATAGTGATAAGTACTCGGTCCCCATAGATTTGAGTGCCAACGGGGGTAGAGAATTCTTTGGGTAAGGTCTTAACTTGAAAATACGGCTCATTTAATTCAGTTCCTTCTACATATACATATCTCCCTTTAATCTTCAAATGCTTACAATCACGAATCCATTGAAGTGCGAAGATTGGCAGATATTTTCTTAGTTGTCCTGTTGCACCATATGCGCTAACGTCTTTTCTAACTCTTATGATATCTTTTATTGCTGATTTCATTCCCTTTTCCCCTTGAAATACCTCAACTTCAACCTTTTCTTTGACACTTTCCTGAATATCTTTTAAGTTTGGAATTAACTCTTTAATTAAGTCCTCATTCTCCCTTAGATAAGTAAGTAAATTGGAAGGGTCATTAATTTTGAATATCTTTTTACCTGTTTCTTTAATTTCTGAAACAAGACTCATTTCCTTTAATTTATCTAATATACTATAGATGTTTGTTCTGTGAACACCAGATTCTTCAGCAAGCCGAGTAACATTTGACTTTCCCAGTTTAAGTAGCGTCATATATATCTTAGAGTCTGATTCAGTCATTCCTATTCTTCTTAGTACATTTGTATCCATAAATTCCTATTGATTTAAAGGTATATAAATCTGTCTCTTTTATTAGACAACAATAATATAAAAACCTTTTATTGTAACCACTATTAAGAAATAAACCTAACAACAACAAAATGATCCTAACCTTGGTACTCGATGAAAATAGAACGCGAGCAATAGTAAGATCCGAACAAAAAGGGGATCTATCTTCTATTGATACTTGTATGTTTTCAAGAGAATTGAAGAGAATGCAAGAATATGACACACAAGTATGTCCTGATAAATTGAGACCCTTTGTGAATTTTGTCAAAGAAAAAGGATTATTGATGCCTGAGTTGATTGATTTATTTGGACAAAGAAATTGGGACTTTCCAGTCCCACAATTGGAAATGATGGCCGAAGCAGCAAATCATTTTCAAAAAGTTAGGAATGAGCATATGGATCTTTCTAAAAATGAACTGAATTTGGAACTTCCAATTAGACGTGTTGAATTCAGTATGAATTTTTCAACTGAATATATAGGAGATTTATCAATAAGCTCTTTTTTGAAGTTAAGAGATAAAATAAAAGGATTTAGAAATATTCTGGGGTCAGAGAATAGTGTGTATGATGCTACATTGTATGGTATTTTAGAAGAAAATGTGCCAAATGGGGGCAAAATAATTGGTTACAAGATAGGTGAAGTAAGTTTGAATCCAATGATGAAAAACGTAGGTGGAAGAAGATTTATGTATATTTTTGGAACACAACCAGTATCTTTTGATGAAATTAAAAATGAGCTTATTTCCATAAATAAAATCCCACAAGACAGGGCTTGGTCTTATACACTTAGAAAATCAAAGTTAGAAGAATTAAATCCTCCAAAAGCAGCAAGAATAGTTTACAGCGAAGCACAAGAAGCTGTAAAAATGGGACTATTTAGGCAAATAGGGGTATATAAGCTTGAAAGAGAAAATGTATTTGAATTAAATCCTGATCCTGTAATTATAGGAGTTGATCACTTTAATAATAATTATCCTCTTTTTTACTGGGCAAACGGGTCTGAGAAGAGAGGGATAACAACATGACAATGAAATTTTATTCAGAACCTTGCGATTATAGACCGAGTGGACCACAAACAGAGCATGGTTGGATGAGCTGGGCAGCTAGAAATATTTCTGGAGGCTGGGCCGGGTCTGCTAATGGTGACCTGGAAACCGAAGGAGGTGCAAATGAAAGCGATAAAAGATCTATAGAAAAAATTCTGAAAAAACCAAAAGAAAGAAATATGATGGTTGCTGAAATAGAACATGCCCAGCCAGAGTATATAACATTCAATATTGAGGTCCCTTATGTGCGCGGAGGCATCATTCAATATAGCCTGTGGACTTATCAGAAAACGTGGAAAATAACAAAGCTAATAAAAGAAATCTCGGGACTAGAAAGAGAATGCAAACGATTAGTTAAAGATTTACATCAAAGTGGTTTTAGGGGAGTGATTAGAAGTCTTTATCGTAGAGATGATGAAATAGAGTTAGATTTACGCAGTGACGATAGATATTTTGATGAAGAATCAATGTTTAATTGGCTATCGGCAAAAACCGAACCAAGGGAATTAAAAGAATATAAACAAAGATTTAAGTCTGGTAATTGGGTTTGCATTGAAGTCTCACATTCAAAGATAGGACCAAAACTTCCTCGCAGTAATTCGCTTTTTTACAGGACGCCAAGAAGATGACAAATAAACAATTCGCACTCGCCAAACTTCTCTCAAAATAGAAAAAGCTTACCTTCAGAATACGTCAATATATTTAACCCCATCAATTATGCCAAAATAGTCATCAGTTGGTCCGGACGTTTAACTATAATTAATTAAAACTTATTTACGCATAACAAAATATCTTACTACTAAAACTATTCCTAAAAGTCCTAGAACGATAAGTGCAATAATTGCTGTTCTTGTAGGGCCACTTCCTCCTCCGATTACTGCTCCAGTTATTCCTCCACCGTTGCCGAATAGAGATTCATTCTCTGAAGTGGATAAGGTTGAATCTGTAGTGTTTAAACTAAGATTTGTTAAACAGGATTGAGTCTGCAAGGGTTTAGCTAAGGTGGGGGTGCAGAAGTTTGTTTTATAAGTACAAGTTCTTGTCTGTTGTCCATTTGAACATACCGACCAATCAGAACAAGTCCATTGAGTTGAACAACTTCCTCCGCCCCCTCCGCCACCACTGGAAGGTGTAGGAGTAGTTTCAGCGATAATAATAGGAGGACTAGCAGTTACAGTCATGTTTATAGAATTTGTTAAATTTCCACTTGTGACAGTAATAGTAAAATTACCTAAGTCTATTGCAGTGATAAGGCCCGTTGTAGCATTTACAGTTGCAATTGAAGTGTTACTTGAAGTATAATTAATTGTTTCGTTCATAGAATAGCCGAATTGATCTAGGACTGTAGCATTTAGCTGATAGTTAGTGCCTATAGTGATATTTGAGGATACATTTGAAAATGTAAGATTTGTTGATACTGGTACTGGAAGTATGAATTTTGAGTTGTAGTATATGGCATTTAATGTTCCGTCTCCCGTTATATTTATAGTTGTTGAACTTGTGAAATTGTTAGATACAATTATGCCTGCTGTTGAATTCCATCTCAAGAAAGTTAAATTAACTGAATGAATGAAGGTAATATTATGCATTCCATTTGAAAATGTATTTGTTGTAGGTAGATTAAATAATGTTCCATCTAGATTAATATTTCCTAGATTTAAATTGATAGAATTATTTTCTGTTGAATTTAGTGAAATTGTGTAATTGATGCTAACTGCTGCAGTTACATTAATTTTAAATGCTGAGGTTGCAGTGTTTCCGGCATTATCTGTTGCGTTGCATGTTACGGGAGTAGTTCCTAGAGGAAATGCTGAACCAGAAGGTTCAGAACAGATTATATTACTTATTCCTGATGTAACATCGGTTGCATTTACAATATAAGATACTATTGCCCCGCTTAGCGAAGTTGCTGTTGCATTTATGTCTGTAGGAACAGAAATAACTGGAGGAGTGTTATCAACCGTAACTACCCAACTCTGAGTTGCAGGATTAGTCGGATAGTTATATGCTGTTATGTTGATTGTGTGATTTCCGTCAGTATAAATAGTAGTATTCCAATCTATTGCGAAATCTCCACTGGGATAGTTACCATATCCGTGATTGACTATTCCGTCAATAATAAAATTTACGGCATTTATATTACTGAGATCTGTATTTTTCACACTGACATTGATTGTTAAATTTGATGAAACAAACGAACCTTCTAAAGGAGTTATAATACTTATTACTGGAAGATTTATAGGCATGGTGATTGCATTAGCGTCTAATGTAACTGCAGTTTGTGCTAATGCTCTTCCCTCAAGTGTTGCGCCCGTATTAAATACAATTCCAGCTATTGCTAAAATGTTACCCTTAAATTCAGAAGTTGTTCCGAGAGTGACTCCTGTGCCTCCACCGACTTGCCAGAATACATTCTTTGCCTGTGCCCCACCAGTTAGAGTTATAATTGCTGCACTATCAACGGTTAAATCCTGTGATATTTGGAATATCCAAACACTATTTGAGTTTCCAGAAAGCGTAACTCCCCTATTATCAATATGAACTCCAGTTCCCCACTTATACAATCCAGGGGCAATAGTCATTCCACTAATATCTCCTGCACCCAATTCAGTAGCATCAGGTAAAGTTCTTCCAGCAGCATTAGTGTATGCAGTTTCCATATCACTTATGGTAATAGACAGAATAGTGGGAGTTGGTTCTGCATAGTTTGCAGCATAAATTTTTCCAGTTACTAAAGAAGAAGTTGAAAACTTATTGGTAAAATCTAACATTAAACCAAATCCAGTCATTGCAGTACTACTAATTGGACTAACACCGATATTTCCAACGATAGCAGTAGTTCCAGTAATTGTTATTCCAGACTTGGACAAGATTACAAAGTCTCCTGATTTTCCTAAGTCTACTGCTTGGAGTCCTAGAACAAATTGTGTAGAGAGAATAATTGCTACGAAAAGCATTGCAAATAATAAGATTTTATTTTTTGATTTTTCCATTTTGTTTGTATTAGTAATAATTTATACCGTGTAAGGTATATAGTCTAGAGCAGTAGTTTGACAGAATTGTTGTATGTTGTGATACTCTATTTTGATTGTGCTCTTTTGTAGATTATGTATTGAATGAGATGAGTGGGAAGGACTACTAATAAGAATGTTAAAGGCACCCATAATTCAGTATAATGAGGGATTGTTAATGGAATAAGTGTTCTAGAAGAGAGAACATAGTTTACTCCTTGCTCAGGAGTTGTGAAGAATAAGGCGATGATGTACATAGCAAAAATGAACATAATTGAAGAGAATAAAGTTCGGATTGTAGGCTTAACTTTGTATGTGAAAATTAAAGCTATGGTGGTAGATAGATGAATTATTATTGAGCTAGATACATAGAATATATTTGTTGCATCTGGAATAGTATCAATTAAAGTTGTGCCAGAAAATAATTTGTAGAGATATGCACAAATATAAATCCCTTGAGCAATTAATCCGATATTGATTATAGATTTTATGAACGTATCTTTTTTCAGAAAGAATCCTATTGCTAGAGGGATAGAAACAAAATCACAGAACCAAAAGAAGAGATAGTAATCAGACATAATATTTCTTACAATTGCAATTAGTTGAATAACTAAGAATAAGATTCCTAAGAGAATGTATTTCTTATTTTGCTCCATAGTAGTTTAATTAAATCTTTCTTTAAATGTTTTAAAATAAGTTATAAGTAAAGGCAACAAAACTGGACCTATAAATATTCCTGGTAGCCCGAACATCGCGGCTCCGCCAATTACTCCGATAATTACAACTATCTGATTTACCTTGGCTTTTGCATGAACTATTTTTGCAAGAAGAATATTATCAATTGTGCTAATTACTAAAAGTCCGTATAAGAATAAGACAATACCGTTAATGAGAGTAGTAGGATTATGAGAAACATATCCACTCAATATAAGAAATAAAGAGGCAGGAAACCAAATTATTGCAGTCCCAATGGCAGGAATAAGTGCACAGAATGCCATTAACACTCCTAAAACTACTGGAAAGGGCACACCTAGGAAATAAAATCCTATTGTTCCTACAACTCCTTGGACTAAGGCAACAAATAATTGGGCATAAATTACTGTATGAGTTATATCCCCAAATTCACTGGTAAGTCGTTTGATTGTCTTTGTTCTCATAGAGAAGTTTGCAAAAATAGCCTAAATCTAGTCTAAATTAAGAGAATAATTGC
>JBBSYD010000076.1:0-5838 GCA_038045425.1 Nanobdellota archaeon
TTTTTGCAAACTTCTCTTAGAGAAGTTACCTTCCTACCAAGAGATACTGAAAGGATGAATCATTAAAGAAAGATAGTTATGTTACAATTTCTCAACTGCAATCAAAATATCTTCTGGTTTGTTGATAACAACATTTTGCTTATGTTCTGGAATCCTAGAAGAATCGTATCCATAACCATATTCAACTAACAAAACTTTAGTAATACCTGCCTTATTAGCATCAATATAATCTCCAGCTCGATCTCCTATAACTAAGGTTTCATCAACATCAAGGTTTTTCTCATCTATCAGTTCGTTGAACATATCATTTTTTAATTTCAAATGTTTACAATTAGTATTAGCAATGACTTTTTCAAAATAATCATTCAATTTGTATTTTACTAAGAATTTATTTATTCCCCCCAGATAATTAGAAGATACTAAAAATAATTTATATTTCTTTGAAAGTAAAGATATTACTTCTGAAATCTTGGGATAAATAGGAACTTCCTTCTTAGGCATTTCCTCGCTGAATACTTTTTCTTGAATCTTTATTTCATCTTCATTAAACTTAAGATCTTCTTTAAGCATGCATTTGTAATGATATCGGTATATCTTTCTAAATGATTCGATATCTTTAGGAAACTTTTTATTTAGTTTCCTGCAAACATCGCTATAAACTTCATAAACCCCTTGAAAAGAATCAGCAATCACTCCATCAAAATCAAAAATTATATTTTTTATCATTCTTACAAAATTTCACCATAACCAATCAATCTCCAGTGCCCATTAATACTCCTTGACAAAGCAACATTCTCTCCCTTAAATGGAACAATAGGAGTTTTAAGGTTAATCTCAAACTCACTCTTCTGAATTCTCTTTATCATTCCCAAAGCCATGGAAGTATTAACGCTTATCAATAAATTCTCACTTGGTTTCAAAGGCTCAACTTTCATTTTCTCTCCAAGTCCAAACACCTCTGGAAATAAATTGAATTTTATTCTCAAATTCAGAGTAGTTTCAGGCAAGTTTCCTTTTGTAGAAACAACGCATCCTGCAAGAGCATCTCCCTTAGCAAGAGACATATCCATAGAAGTTTCAATGGACATACTTCCTCCCGGAATTAATTCTTTAACTTCTCTAGAACCATTAAACAATTTCAAAATCTTTGCATTCAAAGCATGATATCTAACCTGATTCATTTCTTTTACTGCAATTCCAGGTTTTATTTCAATTTCTTCTCCAACTTTCAAAATTCCCTGTTTCAAAGTTCCTCCGAGAACTGCCCCATGCAATCCTTCAACAGAAGTTCCTGGTTTGTTAATATCAAAACTTCTAGCAATAATAAAAACAGGATTTCCTTCGCTCTTTCTAGTTTCAATAGGAATTTCTGCCAATGCTTCATAAACTTTATCTATATTAATTTCCTGTTGAGCAGAAACAGGAATAACTGTAATATTCTCAAACTTTCCTTTCAAAAATTCCATAACTTCAGAATAATTCTTTTTAGCAACTTCCTTCTCAATCAAGTCAATCTTGTTCTGAACAACAATCAAATTCTTTATTCTCTTCGCCTGTAAAGCCATAACGTGTTCCCTAGTTTGAGGTTTTATTCCCTCATTTGCTGCAACAACCAATATCGCAGCATCAATTATCGCAGCACCAGACAACATAGTCGCCATAAGCATCTCATGTCCAGGAGCATCAACAAAATTAATATGTCTAAACGGAGTTCCAGATTTAACATTATATCCATTTCCATCTTTATGTAACAGCACGTCAGCATATCCCAATCTAATAGTAATTCCTCTCTTCATTTCTTCAGAATGGGTATCAGTCCACTTTCCACTTAACTTCTGTAATAAAGTAGTCTTACCATGGTCAATATGCCCAACTATTCCTACATTCATAACTGGTAGGTTTATCAGAGATTCATCGGTATTTGCTTTCTTCTCACTCATCCTTATTCCAGAAAATCTTGTTTTAAAAACCCTCTCATCGACTTAATCTCAAGAAAATTATTTTTATTTACCAAGCTTTTCAGCCAAATTCAAAGCAAATCTCTTTCTTCTTCCAGCATCTTCTTGCTTTCTCTCGCTAGCACATAAATCCAATCCAGTATTAACTGCTCCAACAAAATAAACAAATTGATCTTTCAAAGCACCAAGATAATGAACCTTATTTTCAAGAATTCCTACTCCCGAGCCACCAATACAATGAATAGCATATTCAATTCCTACTATCCCTTTCTCATTACTCGTCCTATACTCTGGATAAACTTCCTGCGCTCTTGCCTTTTCCACAACACGACCAAACCGTTTATCAGTCACATCGCGTGCAGCATCAATTATTGCTTCAACATCTGCTTTCTTGAACTTAGTCCCCTCGCGTCCTGCAGACAAATCTAAATTCATCAACATATGAACATTTCTTATGTTCAAGCAAGAACCATTTATTGAACTAGAAGGTTCCAACTCAAAATTCATTTCTGCAGGATCTTGATAAATCAGTTCTGGCATTCCTGAGGGAACTCCTCCAAGAGAGAACTTAGGATTGAAAGAACCCTTAGCTTGAATTCTAAGTTTGTCATCTGCAAAATATCCAAAAAATGCTTTCAAAGACTGGTATGTATCTCTTTGTTTATCTAATGCGTCCCTCCAATGTTCCTTAACATGCTCGACTTGTGTACCCTTTATCTCACTTCTAGCCAGAAAACCATAATTTCTTAATACTGCTCCAGTTGCTCCAAGAAAAACCTTTCCTGAAATATCTCTAGCTCTAACAACTTCATCATCAACTTCTTCCTTGCTCCCTGGAGCAAAATAAAACCATCCTTCCTTTTCTGCAACTACCTTTGCTACTGCAGAATTTTCTAAAAATGAAATATTTTTAGCTCTCGAATCATCACTAGTCAAACTTTCCTGCCCATCTCTAATAACGGTCTTACGTACATAATTCCTAACTTCCTCTCCCTTATTAGTAATAATCCTAGGCATTAAGAAACTATCTTCACGATCTGAAATTTTTACTAATCCATTAACAAAATCGTTAAAAGACACAACTCTAAAAAGCCCAACACAAACTTCCGGAACCTTAATTGTTCCCCACCTAGAACGTGTAGTATCCATTCGACCTCCTCACCTATAAGGTATATAAACTAAATTGTAATGAATAATATATTTTTCTATACTATTATGGAATATATTTGATACTCTTTAAACAACTCGCAATTATTATCTCTTATGCTATCTTAATTATTTTATCTTACTGAAACCCCTATAAATCCTTTCCTGCTTCCCTGAGACGATATTAGATATTAACAATAAACTATCTTTTATTATAATTTATTAAACCAAATATTTAAATTCCCAAAAAATATCTCTTAACATGGGAATTGAGGTAGGAATAGTTCTTGCACTCCTAGCAATGTTTGGTTGGGGATTTGGAGACTTCTTTATTCAAAAAGCAACTCGAAAGTTCGGAGACTGGGGACCACTATTTGCAATAACTCTATTCGGAGCAATTATCCTTTTTCCGTTTGTATACAAAAATCTCCCCCAACTACTAAATAATTCCCAACTCTGGATTCTTATTCTTGGCTCAATAATTCTATTCTTTGCAGCAATACTCGATTTTGAAGCCCTTAGAAAAGGAAAACTAGATGTTGTAGAACCAATCTGGTCTCTTGAAATTCCAGTGGCAGGATTACTTGCGTTTATCATCTTCAGAGAATCAGTAAATCTTCAACAAATTATTTTCATTATTCTTCTCATCGCAGGCCTAGCCCTCGTTTCATTCAAATCACTAAACTTCTCAAAGAAATTACTTTTTGAAAAAGGAGTATTCATAGCAATAATCGCCGCGCTACTCATGGGTTCAGCCAACTTCCTTATTGGTTGGGGAGCAAGAGTATCTGACGCATTGATGATGAACTTCGTTCTCAACGTAGTTATTGCAATTGCATCCCTAGCAGTCATTCTCTACAAAAAAGAGCTAAAATTATTAGTTCCAAATATAAGAAAAGAAAAATGGACTTGGTTAGGAATGTGCGTTTTCGATAATATCGCATGGGTAGCATTCGCCTATGCAATGATTCTCGCCCCAATTGCCATCGCCGTAGCATTATCAGAAAGTTATATTATCATCGCAGCCCTTCTGGGCATGTTCATCAATAAAGAAACTCTCCATCCCCATCAAAAAGCAGGATTAGTTATTGCATTAGCATCAGCAATAGTTTTAGCAGTTATTACTTCTAATTAAAATTTATTCTTTAAGAAAATCATCAATCTTATTAGAAAATTCGGATTTAAAAATAGCATAAATTCCTTCCTCTTCAGTCCTCTGCTTTAATTCACCACTTAAATAACTAGTTACCAGCGCAACTCTTAATGTCGGATTTGCTTTCTTAATTCTCAAAGTCAAATCAATTCCTAAATCTGGTCTTACTTCTCCTCTTGGGGCTACAAAAAAAGTATTATCAGATATAACTGCATACCAATCCGTTCTTTCTGAATATAATCTCTCTGCATCTTTAAGATTATCAGACGAAATAACCTCAAATCCTTTTTCAGATAATAATCTTTCTTCATGCTTACGAGAAAGCGGACTATCTTCAATTAAAAGAATTTTTTTAGTCATTGGAAACCTTAAGCAACAACTCCTAATATGTTATTTACTACTTTCAAACCAAATTCAGAAGTAGAAAGTATCTTGCCTTCTGTAACACCACCTAATTCTGCAGTTCTATATCCTTTAGCAAAAACACTTTCTAAAGCATTCCAAACATCTCCTGCCTCTTGCTCAAGTCCAAAACTTTTCTCAAGCATAAAAGCAACACTTCCTATCATTGAATAAGGATTGGCTATATTCTTTCCAGCAATAGTTGGGGCAGAACCATGAGCAGGTTCAAAACATCCTTTCCCAGTTTCTAAATTAAAACATGCTGAAGGCATCAATCCCAAACTTCCAATTATTCCTCCAGCCTGATCTGTAATTATATCTCCTTGCATATTTTCTAATAACATTACTCCATTAAATTGAGAAGGATTTATAACTAATTGACAAGCTACATTATCTACAATTGCATTTTGAAGAGGAACATCGGGATATTTCTTCTTACCCATCTCACCAACAAGATAATCCCAAAATCTTCCTTCAGCCATAATATTTGGCTTGCTTACATTAGTCAATTTAGACCCTCTCTTTTTAGCCTCAAAAAACGCAACATTTGCAATTCTATTAACTTGCCCACGAGTATACACACCATCATCTCTTGCAAAAGCCCAATCAGTATCTATTCCTTCAACTTTTTCCCCAAAATAATTTCCGCCAGTTAACTCTCTAATCATCATTATGTCTATTCCAGTCCCCAGCCTCTCAACCTTCAATGGAGAAAAATCTGCAAAAGATAATGGCAATACAACTGGACGATAATTTGCATATGTATCTAAGTCTCTCCTAATTGCAACTATAGTTTCCAATTCAAGTCTAACTCCTTTTGCTTGAAGAGCTTTCCTTCCTTCTCCATCTAATCCTACTGGACCTTTTAAAACCGAATCTGCTTGAAAAACAGCCGTTCTTGTTTCATGAGGATAACAAGTTCCATGCTCAAAATAAGCCCCTGCCCCAAAAGGAAATTCACGACAATTAAACTCATGCCCATATTTATCTGCAACTGCTCGAAGAACATTCAAACCTTCACGCATAATCTCAGGACCAATTCCATCTCCTGGAAGAACAACAATATCTTTTCTAACAGTCATAAAGTTTACGAATAAAAAGAGTATAAAAATATTTCTAACAAAATGGCTACATCCCAAATAAGAAATTCTAGTCAATAAACAAGTTTAAATATACAAT
>JBBSYD010000077.1:0-6226 GCA_038045425.1 Nanobdellota archaeon
TCTATTCCATATCCGTAGATAAAGCAATGTTATCTTAGAAATGTTCATCTACTGTTTTTAGGGAGGTAGATATTTGTTAATTTTTAGTATATAACTTATAGTTACATTTGGAAAGTTATTATCTTATGTTTGACTTAGATTATTTTAATGTGTTGAAGAGGTTTTATTGAATGAGCAATAAGTATTACAGAGAATTCTGATAATCGTGTCATTCTTCCGCAGAATTCCCTGTATCGAAGCGTATATTTCTTTGGAGTTACCGTTCGTGCATTATCTTCTTTCCAAAAAATGTTTAAACGTTGTATGAGGTAATGTTTAAAAGTCATAGACTTGGAGCCTTTTTATGGACAGAGTTATAAATAAATCTGGAATATTAAATAAAACTGCTTTTGTACTTGTAGATATGCAGGAGAATGAAATGAATGGTTTTTCTCCAGATAGAAGAAGCGGGCTTGTTAAATCTCAAGAGAAGGTTTTGGATTTTTGTGCGGAGCGAAATATGCATGTTTATGCTTTTAAATTTGAAGGACATGGAGAGCTTGTGGGAGAGTTGAATCCTATTCTTGCGAGAGTTCCGAGAAGAAATATACTCTTGAAAAGAGATTCTGATTGTTTTTCTTGTTGTTATTTTAATCCTGTTTTACATAGAGATGGAATTAGGAATTTGATTATTGGAGGAGTTAATGCATCTTATTGTGTTTTAGTTAGTGCGGATTCTGCTAAATCTTTAGGATATAATTTAGGAAGTGCAGAGGATTTAATGGGAGACAGCGATTATGTTACTTCTAATCTTCCTTCAGTACATAGTTGGTTTAGGAGCAATAGTATGTTTTATGATACTTCTGAATCTCTTGTTGAAAGATTGAAAAAGTTTTGAAAATATAGGTGGTTAGGTATAGTTGGAAAATTATTATCTGCTTGAATATAACTGGAATGGTATTATCTGATGTTTGCCTTATTTATTTTTATAAAAAGTTTTTAGTAAAAATCTTCGAAACCTTTATATATATATATTTTAAATCTTTTATGGGTTTTAACAAAGGAGTTATTTTAGTTGCTTTTGCAGTTATTGTTGTTCTTGTTGCTGTTTTCTTGATTGTTCCTGCAAAGTTTTCTCCGACTAATGGTAGCGGGGAATTGTCTTGTGGAAATTTGATGTATGATCCTGGAGAGGAATCTTGTTGTGGGGGCGTAGTTTGGACCCAACCAGGGCTTTCTTGTTGTGGAGAATCTGCGTTTTATGATCCTGAAGAGAAAATTTGTTGTGAGGGAGAAGAAATTGCTGAAGATGGAGGAGAGTCTTCTGATTCATATGGTTTAGGTCCTATAGGATACTCTTGTTGTGGGTCTGAACCTTATCATCCAGATAAGGGCTCATGTTGTCTCTTCTATGATTATGAAGGTAATCTTGAGAGTACCAAACGCTTGCCTGTTTCAGGATATACTTGTTGTAAACAATAATTGATACATGAGTCAAATTATAACTATTTTATTTTGGGACGCCTTTTAAACCTTGGGGATGATTGTTCTTGATGAATTTTCTTGATTGTACTTTAACAAGGGACTAATATAGGTTTTTCTTCAATAATTTAATTAAATCACTTGGAGGTGATAAAATGAAAATACAAAAACAAAAAGAAAATAAAATAAACGGTTGTGAGAAAACAACAGAAAGTGGGAGTGAGTGGACAACAACAAAACAGAGTTCTGCTCCACCAACATAAAGAATAAATACTCTTAATTTTTTAATTATGGATGACTTTTTTACAATTAAAAGTTAACTTGAAGGAGATTAAACCTAAAATTTGGAGAAGGTTTGTTGTTAGTGATGATATCTCTTTTGATAAATTGCATAGTATTATTCAAAATGTTATGGGTTGGGAAAATTATCATTTGTATTCTTTTGAAATTCACGGAGAGAGGATAGAATTACCCGACGAGGAAGGATATTCTGAAGAGGAGTCTAAAAATTCTGAAAATATTAAAATTAAAGAATATTTGAATGCGGAAAAGTTAAAATTTATTTATTTGTATGACTTTGGTGACTCATGGGAGCATGAGATTGTGGTTGAAAAATTGTTAAGTATTCTTCCTGATAATGTCAAGTATGTGCCTTTTTGTTTGGAAGGAAATAATGCTTGTCCTCCAGAGGATTGTGGAGGCGTTTTTGGATATGAACAATGTATTCAGGTTTTAAATGATAAAAAAAAGTCTAATGGGGATAGTAAAGAGTTATTGGAATGGCTGGGGAATTGGAAACCTGATGATTTCAATATAACTGAGGTTAATAAAAAATTCAAATGAGTGAGATTGAGAAGAAAGATTTGGATGAAATTGAATTTGTTTCGTTGAAAGAACTTTTATTGCCAGATAATGATGAAGTAAGGCAAATTGAAGGAATTTATGGGAAGGAAGTTGAATATTTTGACTTTTTAGGACCAATTGAGTTTTTCATTGCAAATTATGGCTTATCTAATAAGAGTCTAAAAGATAAGGATTTAATAATGATTTTGAGAAATATTCGAGATAATCTAGATAAGAATCTTGATTTTTTTAAGAAAGATTTGGAAAAGCAGATTATGTGTACTATAAGTGCTTCACTTCAAATGCAACGAAAAATAACAAAACATGAATTGCGATTGGTTATTAAACATATTTTATGGGCGATAGATAATAGAAATTGGATTGAAAGTAAGAGGGCGTATATAGACTGGATTGCTAATTTTTTCCATCTTTTAAATAAGGAAGAAAAGAAAAAGTTCGATGAAGAATATGATAATTTAGGGAAAGAACATGGCATTAGCAAAGAGAAGCTAAAACTTATGAAAAATGAAGATTCAGATTATGAACCTCCGCTTAGTGAAATTATCTTAAGTAAAATAGACAGCGAATATTTCGATAAGAGAAAAAAAGACAATGATATTTAAAATGAAGAATGTTATTTATCATATTTAAGGCGATTAGTTAAGATTATATATTCGCTATTCTTTTGAATTTGATGAAAAAGAGGGGGAAAATTGATGATGAGACTACTTTGGATGTTTATAGCTATTTGAAGTTGAAGGAGGAGATTTATGAGTGTTTGAAGTGTGGAGAGCAGATTGAAAAGGGAAATATGGATAAGAAAGAGGGTTTGTGTGATGATTGTTTTGATGGGGATGGGGAATAAGGTTTAGGATAGAAATGGAAGAGGGTTGAGATTTTCGCCTTCGTTCTTTAGTGGGAGAATATTTACTGAAAATAATTCTTCTTTGAAATGTTCTTTAAGTGATTTTAGCACTTCTCGTAGTTCTGATTCAGATTTATTAAATACTTGAATATAGCAATTCGGAGTATTTGCCATGAGCGAGATAGAGTCTATGTTAGGATTTGTTTTTGCAAAGTTTTTTATTTTTTCTTGATTTGATTTTGACATCTGAGTCATGTTAATTAGTAATAGTGTGTAAAAATATCCAATTTTATCCATATCAAAATATGCTCTCGAACCCAGAATTAATCTTTCTTTTTCCATTCTTTTAATTTTGTATAACACTGATTCTATAGATGTTTTTGATTTTGAGGCAATATCAATTAGTTTTGTTCTGGCATTAATTGATAGGATTTTTAAAATCTTTTTATCTCTTTCATCTAGTTTGATTTCTTCTTTGTTATAGTCTATCATTACAAAACTATTTTGAGTGTTATTTCCTATAAATTTGAGAGGATACATTTCATTATAATATGGTTCAATAATTAGGTGAGATGAGATTTGATTGTTTTGAAATAGATTTAAAAGATATTCGTTTCTTTCTTTTTCATCTTTGAATATTAAAGTCATAAATAAATCATATTGAGAAAGGAGTTCTCCATGGAGAATTCTGTGAGAATCATTTTTGTATTTTTCTTTAAATGATTTTATTTGACTGGAATTAGAGAATTTTAGTAAAATTATGGTAAATAGATTATAACTTAGTTTGCTATAGTTAATTACTGGGAAATATCCCTGGATTATTCCTTCTTGTTCTAATTTAGATATGCTGTATTCTACTTGCTGTCTTGTTAGCTTTAGAGATTTTGCTATTTTTGTGAAGGGTTCTCGGTTGTGATTATATAGATATCCTATGATTTTTAGGTCTATGTCTTTAAGATTAATCATAAAGTTTAATAAAATGTTAATAATTTAAACTTATCTATCTAATACTTTAATATATTAATACTTATTTAGAATAAAATATAGATAGCCTTGATTGTTATGGGATGTATGACTTATAAGATTAAAGACTTCACTCCTCAAGAATTCAAATGTTTTGGAGGATTGGGGTGTCCTAGCGTTTATGGAGTTGTTGAAGTGACTCCTCAAAGTGAACGATGTTTTCTTGGAGCTTGTCCTGCGGTTTTTGAGGCGAGAGAGATAACTCCTAAAGAGAGCAGATGTGGTGTTGGACCTTGTCCGGGAGTTTATTCTGTTAAAAGAAAGACGCCTGAAGAACTTAGGGGTGGTTTTGGAGCATGTCCTGAGATATTTGAGCAGAATAAGGATAGTTATTTGATAATTGGAAAGATTGTTGGAATTGAGGAGGCGAGGCAAATTCCTATTGGCGAGGGAAGAACATTAGCAGATAAAATTGGTGAGGGAGAATGTTTAATTAAAGTTTCAAAGAAGATGATTGATAAAATTGAAAGAGTATAGTCTTAGGGAATTGAAACTTCGAGAGGAAATTGTTAAGAGGATTAGGTTGATTGATGCAAATAAATTAAATTTCAAACGACTCGAAACAAGAAATTATGCCTTTTTATTTTCTTTTTATTTTCAAACTTCTTTGAGTGCTGAGCTTATTGGAGAAGTAGTGAATTGTGGAAATCATTATAGAGGTTTTCTTAAGGTTTATTTGGGAAAGAGAATCGTTTTAGATAAGGAAGATGAAAGCATGTTAGTTGAAGATATTTATCATAAATATTGCGAATATACTGAAAGAAAAAGAGTTGAGTTGCAAAAGAAAAAAGAAGATAGTGAGAAAAGACAGAGGGAAAGTGATTTGAGTGAAATTGAGAGAATATTACGAGGAGATATCTAATGGCGTGTATAAGTATTGGGGGAAGATTTTCTCCGGAGGATAAAGCAGGAATTGCTTTTTTAATTTGGAAATCTCTGTTACCTAAAGAAAAGAAGCAAGTTATACAAAGCCTAGAAAAAGAATTAGGTGAGCTGAGAGGAAAATCTTCTCATGACTTGTATTGTGTAAATCTTCGTAATGCTATTACTAAGCTTAAACGAAATCCTTCTTCTATT
Source organism: Nanobdellota archaeon (assembly GCA_038045425.1). Classification (GTDB taxonomy): domain Archaea; phylum Nanobdellota; class Nanobdellia; order Pacearchaeales; family GW2011-AR1; genus SICV01. The sequence continues at coordinate 5,270 of JBBSYD010000077.1, forward strand.
TTATATTATTCTCGTCCTGAGGGGGCAATTCGCGAGGATGATCCCTTCAGTTTTATTGGTTTGTCAATAACTGATAAATTGCCTGCACGAAGAAGGCAATATTTTTGTAAGAAATATGATTTTTGAAGTCATTAATATTAAAAAGTCTTTGTTCTCTTGAATTTTATGAGTAATATTGAATTGATGAAAAATGTTGAAGAAGAATGCCGAAAGGCAGAGATGCTTTTGAAATCTGGAGCTACGAATTTGGTTTTTGGAAAGGGAAGTGTTGATGCAGAGATTTTGTTTTGCGGGGAGGCTCCGGGAGCGAAGGAGGATTTGCAGGGAATGCCTTTTGTGGGAGCTGCTGGAAAGAACTTAGATAAACTGCTTGGAAAAGTTGGATTAAGTTTGAATGAGGTTTATGTGGCTAATGTTTTGAAATACAGGCCTCCTGAGAATAGGGCTCCGCTTGATGCAGAGATTGTGGAGCATTCGGTTTGGTTGGCTAGGCAGATTGAAGTTATGAAACCTAAAGTGGTTTGTAGTTTGGGGAATTATGCTACTAAGTTATTTTTATCTGGGTTTAATGTCGAGGGGATGAAAGAGCAATTGGGAATTACGGAGTTGCATGGAAAAGCAAGGGAGATGGAATGGAGAGGATTGAAATTTACTTTAATTCCTTTGTTTCATCCTGCGGCGATAATTTATAATCAGAAGCTTTTGCCTTTGTGGGAAGAGGATATGAAAGTTATTAGGGGAATGATTGGGAAATAATAAAACTTGAATAAGAATTATCTGATGTCTGTATTGATAAGCGAAATGTTTAGGAAGTAGGAATATGGTACTGAAGAAATCTTATTGAAGGAGATATTTGTATTGAGTTGCTCGGTCGGGGCATAAACCCATAATGGTATAATAACGGGATGTATTCTTAGCCTTACCAAGGCTCTTTCCAAAAATAATTAAAATATTTCA